>JAZGBI010000047.1 GCA_036476315.1 Candidatus Neomarinimicrobiota bacterium
ACAATCGTGGTGGGCTCAATAAAGAATCCGACAGAATCGTCATAGCCGCCCCCGGTAATCAACTCTGCATCGTCTGATGCCTTCGCCCAGGCGATATACGAGGTGATGTTCTGAAACTCCTTCTCGCCAATAACGGCGTTCATGAGGTTGGTGAAATCTTCAACGTCTCCAATTTTGATGGATGCCACCTCTGTGACATACCGGTCTTTGAATTGTTCCCATTTCGATGTTGGGATATACGCCCGGGAGATAGCGGAGCACTTCTGTCCCTGGTATTCGAACGCGCCGCGGATCATTGCGGTCACCACCGCATCAATGTCTGCCGACTCATGGACAAGACAGAAATTCTTGCCACCCGTCTCACCTACAATTCTGGGATATCCATCATAGTTGTCGATGTTTTCCCCAACGGTTCGCCACATTCTCTGAAATGTGGCAGTGGAACCGGTGAAGTGGATGCCTGCGAGTTTTCTGTGCTTCGTGGGGATATCTCCCACGAGGCTTCCGGGCCCCGGAGCGAAATTGATCACGCCATCGGGCAGACCCGCTTCCATAAAGAGCTGCATGATACGATATGCAGGGTAGACAGCGTTGGAGGAAGGTTTCCAAACAACGGTATTCCCCATGAGGGCCGGTGAAGAGGGAAGATTACCGGCAATGGAAGCGAAATTGAACGGGGTAACGGCGAACACGAATCCTTCCAGGGGACGGTGCTCAGTCCTATTCCAGGTTCCCCCGGGAGAATAGAGGGGTTGCTGTTCATAAATCTCCTGAGCATACCAGGTGTTGAAATTGAAAAAATCGATTAATTCACAGGCGGAATCGACTTCCGCCTGGAAGACGTTCTTGCTCATGTTGAGCATGGCAGACGCATTAAGAAGATCCCGGTAGGGACCTGAAAGAAGAGTGGCCATCCTTCTGAAAAGGGATACACGAGATTCCCAGGGCATGGTTGACCAGCCCCTCCACGCCTCCTGTGATGCTTCAATGGCCATTTCCATCTCCTTCTCTCCGGCCTTGTGATAGGTAGCCAAGGTATGCTGGTGGTTATGGGGTATTATGCATTTTTCCAGAGCGCCTGTTCTGATCTCCCTTCCGCCAATGATCAAGGGGATCTCAATCTTTGTAGACCGAAGTTCTTTCAACTTTGCTCTGAGTGCTTCCCTTTCCATCGAACCGGGACCATAGGCCCTCACGGGTTCATTAGTGGGCTGTGAAACATGGGATTTGGAATTCGACATGTCGGCGGATCCTCTTTGTCTAATAGATGTTAGACTGCAACAAAAATGGAACGGAATTTACCTGATGGCGTGAATGACAGGCAAGAACGATAATTCCGTATGCGAAAGATTCACTTTTTCCTTTAGACACAGAAACTGTAACTTGGCTCTTTCCTTTGAGCTTTTTGTGGAGTAATGGATGGCCAGAGTATGCGAAATCTGCGGTAAGAAACCTAAAGCGGGAAACCGGGTGAGCCACGCCCACAACAAAACACGAAGGCGCTGGACCCCGAATCTTCACCGGACAAGGGCCGTCGTGAACGGATCGACAAAGCGGATTCGCGTCTGTACGACCTGCCTCCGGTCAGGCAGGGTCACGAAGGCAGCATAGAGTTATCTTCGCCCTCTGGTGTACTCCAGCGCAGCTTACGGCTGGATCTGGTAATCAAGAATGTCTTTGTCGAAGAAATGCGGGGATTTCCAGGTTGTCGGATTCCCCGATGATAGGAGGCTTTTGAGAAGAACTCCCTTCCTTTTCTGACCCCTGTTCCTTTTTCCTCTGGTGTGCCGGTGTATTGATTTGACCACTCACGGGAACAACCCCATCGAGACGTCTTTCTGGTTGACCTTTTTCAAACGGGAGTACCTTTTCTATTCTTCTTCCCATCGTGGCAAATCCTGTGGCGATAACGGTCACGTGAATCTCGTCCTTTAGAGTAGGATCGATGACCGCTCCAAAGATGATATTGGCATCCGGTCCAGCCTCTTCAAAGATGATTGATGTGGCGTCGTCTACCTCAATTAACGTGAGGCTGTCTCCTCCAGTGATATTGACAAGCACACCCTGAGCCCCGGATATGTTCACGTCGTCCAGCAGGGGACTTGAAATCGCCTGTTGGGCGGCGAGTACCGCTCCTTCCTCCCCAGTGGCCACACCGGTTCCCATGATTGCGTCCCCCATGTCTCGCATGATTGTGTCCACATCAGCGAAGTCCAGGTTAATGAGACCATGAACACTGATCAGATCAGAGATACCCCTGGTCGCGTGGAAGAGTATTGAGTCTGCGAGTCGGAAAGCTTCAATGATTGTGGTAGTCTTGTCAACAATGGTGAGCAGCTTCTGATTTGGAATGACGATAAGGGTATCGCAATTCTTCTGAAGATCTTCGACTCCGGATTCCGCACGCGACATCCGTTTAGGACCTTCAAAATGAAACGGTTTCGTTACAACACCCACTGTGAGAGCTCCAAATTCCCGGGCGATTTGAGCCGCAATGGGTGAAGCTCCCGTACCCGTACCCCCTACCATTCCTGCCGTCACGAACACCATGTCTGCTCCCTCAATGATCGAGGCAACGGCTTCCTTCTCCATCTCCATGGCTTCCCGCCCTACGTCAGTTTTGGCCCCGGCTCCCAAACCTTTTGTGAGATTTTTTCCAATTTGAATCTTTGTCTCCGACCTGTTGCTTTCCAGGTCCTGTGCATCCGTGTTGATGGCAATGAATTCCACACCGTCCAGGCCAGAGGAAATCATGCGATTCACAGCATTTCCTCCTGCCCCACCCACACCAATGACCTTGATCCTGGCTTTCTGATCGGCGAGCGAATCGAATTCGAACAACATATCTAAGCCCCTTTCCAGTTTCTCCCGTGAAGTGCCTGAACTACCCGGGCACCGGAGAACCCCATTCCAGCGGTCCCTCCTGAAATTCTATATACACCTTGTCTTCCGGTGAGTTCAGTCTAAAACATTTCACTGAACCACCTCTTAACGCGTTTTGCCACTTGATTCAGCATAGGCTCGTGGTCTACACCTAGATTGAACTCCCCGGCAAGTGTTGTTCCGTATTGGATCAGGCCGATTGCGGCGGAGTAGACAGGACTGGACGCCACATCAACGACACCGCTGAGACCCTTGGGAATTCCAATCTTTACAGATCCACCGAAAGCTTCCTCGGCCAGACTTGTGATATTCTTGAGCAAAGCACCGCCTCCCGTAAGGACAACACCGAAGGTGACGGGGGAGGAGACGTCTGCTCTTGAAATCTCCCTTTTCACCAGTTGGAAGATCTCGGTCATTCGTGCCTCGACGTAACGCGATACCTCATGTTCGGATACATTCCGTACCGCCTCTGTGGGAGTGTGAGGAAGCTCAAAATCCAGATCCGTCGACGCCATTGAGGCTTTCGCAGAGCCATACTTTATTTTGATGTCCTCCGCATCCCCCGTTGAAATCTTCAGCATCATGGCGATATCGTTTGTCACATTATTTCCCCCCAAACCGATGACGGCGGAGTGACGGACGGCTCCGTCAAGGAAGACGGATACATCTGTGGTACCACCACCGATATCGATAAGAGCCACCCCGAGCTCCTTCTCATGAGGCTCCAGCGTGGCCTGTGCGGCTGCCATGGGGTGATAGATGAGGCCCTCCACTGCAATACCGGCTTCCTCGGCACACTTGGTGATGTTCTTTGCGGCGGAGACGGCGCCCGTAATGAGATGGACCCGTGCTTCCAGTCGTCGGCCCACCATTCCCAGGGGATCTTTGATTCCATCCTGATCGTCCACCACGTACTCCTGGGGAAGGATATGCAGGATCTCTCGATCCACGGGTAGTGAAATCGCTTTTGCCATTTCAAGGACCCTATTGATATCGGGATTCGATATTTCATGCTCATAGCCCAGGTGAAGCCCGTTTTTCGAGGTGGCGATGGCTCCCTGTGTGTTGATTCCACGGATGTGGTTCCCCGAAATACCCACAAACGCTCTGGTCACCTTAACATTGGCCATCTTCTCGGCAGCCTCGACAGCCTTTTCGATGGAACGAACCGCCTCTTCTATGTTGACAACGATCCCTTTCCTGACTCCGGAAGAGGGAACCACGCCTGCACCCAGAAGCTTGCTGTCATAGCTCTTGTCGGCAAGCTGGCAAACGATACAACAGGTTTTGGTCGTCCCGATATCAAGACCAACACAAGTCCTCTTTTCCTGTACCATGGCTGATTCCTTAGGCTTTTTCCCTTACGACAATTTGTTTCTCGTACCGAAGATCGACGTATGAGTAATCGTGCAGCGTTCGTGCACCCGTTATGATGTGGGAGAATTGACGAAGTACTCGAATCTTCAGAGCTGATGGGGTAGATCCGAGATATATTCTCGTCGGGTGTTGAGAAAGAAACAGAACATATTCATCGGTGGCATTGATCTGTACTTCGGAGATGTCTCCGTAGAGATCGGGGAATTCTACGGTCACGAGGTTGAGGAAATCAACCGTTTCGAGGACCTTACGCGACAGGCATCTTTCGCCCGCGAGATAAAGCTCCGAGGCCGGGTTGAAGCCGGAAAGAGTCGGTATATCGAACTCAAGCTCCCCATCTTTCAAGGGGAGAACGACACCGTCCTCATCCACCATGAGAAATGGGACATGATTGATGTAAGCGATTGGCTTTCTCTCAATGATATCGATCGACAGAGTAGAGGGATAATTACTGCTCACGCGGGCAGCCTTGATGTAAGGATGATCCTCCAGTTTTTCTTGCAGCCCCTCAGGATCTATTTGGGTGAGGGTAGCGGATTGCGACATCTCAACCAGATTGAGCAACTCCTCTTTCTCCAGGAATTGGTTTCCGGTAACCACAATTCTTCTCAGGCGAAAGTGTTCTGTTGCGTTAGCCCAGTGAAAGGCGAAGGTGATCAGGGCCATAAACCCTCCGAAGCCAAACAGCAGAACAAGCCCGGTCACAACGCTCCGGAGGCCTGCTAACAGCCGTTTTTTCAGTACGGTCATCCTATTATGCATCGAAATAGTCCGGGGAAAAGCCAAGAGTCTTAATCTCGAGTTCCAGGTCTACCCCAAGTTTTTTCTGGACGGTTTTCCTCGCGAGACGAATAAGCCAGGCAATGTCCTCCGCGGTGGAGCCCCCGTGATTGAGAAAGAAGTTCCCGTGTTTTGGAGAGATCTCCGCGGCCCCGCGTTTTGTCCCCTTTAATCCCGCCCGCTCGATGAGGTATCCAGCTGGTTTTGCATTGGGGGGATTCTTGAACACGCTGCCAGCCGAACGAAAGCGGAGTGGCTGCGTAGCCTTGCGACTCTGACTCGCCTTGGCTTTGAGCGATCGAATCTTTTCAGGCTCCCCCTTTTCCATTTCGAACGTGGCAGCGAGAATAACTTGATCGTCGGAGAGGGAGGAAGACCTGTAGCTGAATTCCACCTCATGCCTCTCATAGTCCCGCTGTTCTCCGGACAGTGTCATTACTGAAAGACTTTTCAAGAAATTTGATATTTCATGCCCATACGCACCGGCATTCATTCGGACGGCGCCGCCCAGGGTACCCGGTACACCTATGAGACTTTCGACTCCGGTCAGATTTTCTCTCAGACATTCCTTCACAAAATGTCCCATCATGGTGCCACTCTGAGCGAATACATGGGTCTCCTTCACGGTCATGGACCTGAAATGCTTCGACAGGCTGATAACGATTCCGTCGAAGCCGGTGTCGCTCACGAGGAGATTTGACCCGGATCCTATGATATATATCTTGATATTCTGTTGCCAGGCTGCTTTGAGAATCGATTTCAGGTCGTTTTCGTCCACGGGGTAGAAAAAGCCACGTGCGGAACCTCCAATTCCATATGAAGTATGCTTTGACATGGGTTCATTCCAGAGGATTGTCCCTTTCAACTTCCCCTCCAGTTCTTTCAGTTGCTTCCCGGTCTCTTTCTCTGGCATTTCAAGCCGATACCTTCTGCTTTTGAAGTAGTTTCACAAACTCATCGCACACTTGCCAGATGTCCCCCGCCCCGAGCGTGATGACAAGATCCCCCGCTTTGGCGATGTCGGCCAGGGTCCTGACGACATCCGCTTTCTCCTTTATCCACGAGATCTCCCTGTGTCCCATCGCTTTTGCGGAATCGACGATCATTTCGCCTGAGACTCCCTGTATGAGTTCCTCTCTCGCGGGGTAGATATCTGTCACTATGGCCACATCACTCATCATGAGTGAGCGTGCAAAATCTTCATAAAAGTCCCGGGTCCGGGTATAGAGGTGAGGCTGAAAAACGGAGATGATCCGTCTATCCCACCCACTCTTTACAGAGCTCAGAGTTGCTGTAACCTCGGTGGGATGGTGAGCATAGTCATCCACGACCATGATGCCATCGTAGATCCCTTTGACTTCAAACCTTCTTCTGACGCCGTTGAATTTCTCCAGTGCTTGCTTAATTGTGCTGAAATCGATGTTCATTTCCGTTCCCAGTGCGACCGCTGCCAGGGCGTTCTTGACATTGTGGCCCCCCGGCAATCTCAGATGAATGTTTCCGAGAGTCCTGCCCTGTCGTTTTACCTTGAAATCCGAATAGATTTCGTGAAACTCAATTTCCTGAGCCTGAAGGTCCGCCCGGTCACTAAATCCATAGGTAATTGATGGCCGACTGATATTGGGGAGAATCTGACGGCAGAAGGTCTCATCGATACAAATAACCACCGATCCGTAGAAAGGTATTGCATTAGCGAACTGAGCGAATGCCCTGAGAAGATCCTCTTGATCCTCATAGCATTCCATGTGATCCATATCAATGGTAGTGATGACGGAATAAGTGGGATGGAGCCGGAGAAAACTCCTGTCGAATTCGTCTGCTTCCGCCACGATCGTATCCCCTGAGCCAAGAACGGCGTTGACATCGAGACTTCTGACGACCCCTCCCACGACCAGAGTGGGATCGAGATTCGCCTCTGTCAAGACTGCACCGATCATGGAAGTGGTTGTCGTCTTCCCGTGTGTGCCACCCACGGCCACACTGGTGGGCTTGAGTTTGAGGATCTCTGCCAGCATCTCGGATCGTGAAATCACCGGAATATTTTTGTTCCTTGCGGCCTCAAGCTCGACATTATTCCTTTCGATGGCCGATGAATATACCGACAGATCACAATCGTCCACGTTTGCATAATCGTGACCTTCCATGATTTCGGCACCTTTTGCCTGTAGCCTTCGGGTGATTTCAGACGACTCCAGGTCCGATCCGGTCACCTTGAATCCGAGATTCAACAACAACTCTGCGATTCCGCTCATGCCGATGCCGCCGATTCCGACAAAATGGACCTTCTTGATTCTCCCAAACATCATGCTTCCGCCAGAGCTACTATCTGGTTAACTATCTCCTTGGCGGCGTCGGGCGTTGACAGTGACCTCGCGGTCGTCCCCATCTTCGACAATTTCCGGGGATCAGTTATGAGAGTTTCAACTTCTTTGACAAACCGCTCCGGAGAGAGATGGGACTCGAGAATAACTTCTGCTGCACCAGCGTCCTCGAAAATCTTGGCGTTCCTTGTCTGGTGGTCCGCGGAAGCACCACGAAAAGGAATCAGTAGGGACGGTTTCCCGCAATGCGCAGTTTCGGCCAGGGTCAGGGCTCCTGCCCTTGACACAATAAGATCGGCGGCGGAATACGCCGGACCGACTCGCTCCAGAAATGGAAAGATGCGCAAGCCCGAAAATCTCGATTCAATGGGGCTGAGGGTGTCGTAATGCAAGGGGCCCGTCTGCCAGATCACCTGAATGCTCAATCGATGGCACAGATCGTCCACCGATGCGGAAACCACCTGGTTGATCGCCTTTGATCCCTGACTACCGCCGATAATCGTAAGGATTGGCATTTCAGGGGAAAGCCGGAAATCCTTTATGGCCTCGGCCTTGCTCATCTCAAGAAGATCTTTCCTCACGGGATTCCCCGTAACGACGAACTTTTTTTTTTGAGATACTGGCCCGATTCGGCATAGCTGAGACATACGACATGCACCCTTGATGAGAGCCAGCGCGTGGTAAAGCCGGGATAGGAATTCTGTTCATGGACTAACGTGGGAATATCCTTATGAATGGCTGCTAGGAGGGGGAGTCCACTGGCGTATCCCCCGGTTCCCACCACCACGTGCGGCTCAAAATCGGATATGAGAAATCGCATTTTCAGGTAACCCAGGAGAAACCGAAAGGGAAAGCCGATATTGCGTGCCACTCCTCGAAGCGTTAATCCTCGAGCAAAACCTCGAATTCCCACGAGGGTGAACGAATTCCCCCTATTTTGAAGGATGGACGATTCTAGGCCGAACTTTGAACCGACGAGGTGTACGGCAACGCCGGGAAAACGTCTGTCCAGGGCGTCTGCGATTGCAAGCACGGGAAAAAGGTGACCCCCGGTTCCTCCCCCTGCGATCACAACCCTTAGTTGTTTCCTAGCCAAAAAGGATCCTCGCAGTCTTCGCCGGCCTGACGGATCGCTTGGCCATCGAAATGTTGAGAAGAATTCCCACTGACAGGAGGTTTGTGACAAGGCCCGATCCTCCATAACTGACGAGTGGGATGGGTAGACCCGTGGTAGGAACCAGACCCGTAACAACGGCCGAATTGACAAAAGCGTAAATCATAATCTTTATTGACAGTCCCATTCCCAGGAGAATGCCGAAGACGTCAGTACAGTGTTTTGAAATGTGGACTGACCTTTGAAACAGAGCGAGAAACATGGTGATGACAAAGAATGTCCCAACAAACCCGAATTCTTCGCCGATAATGGACAGAATGAAGTCCGTGTGAGGTGTGGGCAAGAACAGATTCTTTCCGACACTCTCTCCAAGACCGACACCCGAAATCCCCCCATTGCCCAGACTGAAAAGAGATTGTTGGAGCTGGTAATGAAGTCCGTGGAGACTCGAATCGGCACTCAGAAACGACTTGATACGTTCAAGTCGGTATTGCGCTGTCAGGAGGACAGGAACCAGTATTGCCACGGAAACACTGCCCGCCGCGATCAAATGGGCGAGCTTCGCCCCTCCCATGAAGAGCATCGCAAGCACAATCATTCCGAGAATTGCGGCCGTGCTGAAGTCGGGCTGTATGATGATGAGTGCCATCACAAGTCCAGTAATAACAAGAGGCGGAAGGAAACCGTTGACAAAGTCACGGATCTGGTCGCGTTTCTTATCCAGGTATCCCGCGAGATAGACGATGATTGAAAACCTGGCGAAGTCCGAGGTCTGAAAAGTAAGAGGTCCGAAATGCAACCATCTGGCCGATGAACGGTTTCCTTCCGCGAGATAGAGGAGTTTTGTCACGATCAGGAGTAATATGCTGACGAAGATGA
>JAZGBI010000048.1 GCA_036476315.1 Candidatus Neomarinimicrobiota bacterium
CCCGGTCATGAGCCTTTCCAGTATTTCCACAGCTTCCTCACGGACAAGAGTCGTATCTTCTTCTGAAGGAACCTTTTCCCAATTAAGATAGCTGAGAATACGCGTTTCATCACGCTGGAACTCCACCGGGTTCAAAAAATAGTGGTTTTCAATCTCATCATTGGTGGGTGTCGTATCTTCACCATCCATTCCGAAGGAACGAATGACAATAGCCGATATGGTGTAATCGACATTACGCTTGATAAACTCAGTTCTCACCTGCTCGTCTGTCAGAACCACTCCTTCCTGAATCTGATCGTATAGCTTCTGTCGAGGGAGGTACTCCCGGACAAACATCTCGATGGGTGTCCATTCGTCTCCCTGGGGATTCCTGAGGGCGTCAAGATATTTGTCTCTATTGAATTGTCCGTCCGTTTGAAACTCAGGAATGGTCTGAATAAGTTGAGGAGGATTGTTGAGAAGGTGATAGTATATCTCGTCGTTCGATACCTTTATGCGTCTTTTCTTAACCTCCTGGTCTACCAGCGTCATTTCCACCATTTCCTCCCAGACGGCGGAACGGACCTGGTCGAGCGTTCTATCATTCACTTCCTGTTCCTGATTTCGAAAACCTTCGAGACGGGCGTTCACATGCCGGAAGAAATCATCGGGAGAAACGATTTCCCCATTCACCACAGCGATTGCCCTGGAGACGTCCGTTCGTCCAAAAAGCTGACTGATAATATCGGCACCGCCAACGAGCCCGCCAACGGTCATGCTGCCTACGAACAGGATAAGAAGCAGCCAGAGAATGACGTGCATCCTCTCCCTTAATATGTGCATCATACCCATTCTATTGTCACCTCGGCATCGATGTCTCGAGTACCAGTGGAGAAAAAATGCTGCGCAATTTAGTGAGTTTCTCTACCTTTTGCAATCGAGGAACAGAGATCCAGGCAGATTCAACCCGTCATGCTGAAAGACGCGAAAAATCCGTACCGTCTACTGGAGCAGCTGCGGAATGAGGTGGTTTCATGCAGCCGTTGCCCCCGGTTGGTGACATTCCGCCAGCGGATTTCGAAAGAGAAGCGATCGCAATTCAAAGATTGGGAATACTGGGGTAAGCCGGTGCCCGGTTTCGGGAATGCGGACTCAAGATTAATTCTGGTGGGGCTTGCCCCTGCCGCACACGGGGGAAATCGCACTGGACGAGTATTTACGGGGGACAAATCGGGAGATTTTCTCGTGAGATGTCTTTACGATGTGGGTCTGGCCAATCAACCCGATTCCAACTCCGTGGAAGACGGACTGGAACTCAAATCCATATATCTGACGCCGGTTCTGAAATGTGCACCTCCCGGAGATAAACCCACATCCGAGGAACTGCGCAACTGTTTTCAATTCTTTAGCTCGGAAATTGAATTGCTCTCATCAGCCCGGTGCGTCATCGCTTTCGGCCGGCTGGCATTTGATGGTTGCATCAGGTGGTGGAAGACAAAGATAGAGATGAAGTCGAAAGATTTTCCGTTTGGACACGGCAAGTTCTATGACCTGCCGGGAAAGATCACACTAGTAGCGTCCTACCATCCCAGTCCAAGAAATGTGAACACGGGCCGCCTGACGTACCCCATGATGCTTCGCCTGCTGGAAAAGGTGAAACTCCTGGTTCCGAATATTTGAATGATCCAGGGCTCTTTGTCTAACCCGCCGCGGCCCGGATGTCGCTGAGCTCTGGAGACCACCCTTGCCTCATGGGTTTGATACGTATCCTGGCATCCACTGCCTTCACCCCCTCACCGGGTGCCAGCACCTTCAGGGGATTGATGTCCATCTCAGCAATTTCGGGCACCGCCTCGACGAGGGCGGAGACTCTCAAAAGTGTTTCCCTTACCGCCGGAATGTCACCCTGAGGGAATGAACGATAACCGTGTAGGAGTCTTGCCGATTTGATCTCTTCGATCATTTCCGCAGCATCCAGATCTGTCAGAGGATGAATACGGAAAGCGACGTCTCCCATCAGCTCCACGTATACGCCTCCAAGACCGAACACGATGAGAGGACCGAACGATGGATCTTCCGTCATCCCGATAAGAATTTCGTGGCCTCCAGGTACCATCTCCTGGATGAGGACTCCTTCGCTGTCGTTAACAGTTGACATCAAATGCTTGTGTTTGGATCGAATCGATTCTTCGCTCCTGACATCAAGCGCTACCCCTCCAACATCGGACTTATGCAAAGACGTGGGGGAGACAACTTTCATGGCCACGGGACCACCCAGCTTCTTCGCTGCTTCTACTGCTTGATCCTCTGTCGCGGCTACCACTGATTTCGGAACTGGAATTCCGAAAGAAGCGAACAGTCTTTCCACCTCATCCGGCTGAAGCCATCCGCCTTCCTCACCGAGACGGCTGAGAATCTCTGAGACGATTGACCGTGCTGACTCCTCATCCAAATCTTCAAATTCCGGGACTTCTCCCTCTGGTTTTCTTCGCCATTCTCCATACCTCGCGGCTCTCGCCAGAGCCCAGGAGGCAGCCTCGGGAAACCGGTATGTGGGAATTCGAATCTCCTCGTCCTTGAGTTGACTCATGGCTGCCTCGCTGGACGACATGAATACCGAAAGGAGTGTTTTCTCGCCCTTGTGACGGGCGGCCACATCTCTCAAGATACTTGCGACCTCCACGGATCGCTCGTCACTTGTAGGAACAAAGATGGCAATAATGGCATCCACCTCGTCACTCGTAATCATCGATTCGAGGCAGTGACGGTACTCTTTCGGACCTGCTGATGCGATAAGATCCACGGGATTTCGAGCCGAAGCTTCCGGGGATAGATGTTTGCGGATCTCCTTCTGAAGTGAAGGCGAAAGTTCCGGGACTTCCAGTCCATTTGACTCAATAGAATCAGCAGCGAGTATTCCCGGTCCTCCTGCATTTGTGACAACTCCCACCCGTTTTCCCCTCGGAACGGGCTGATTGGCGAGAAGCATGCTAAGGTCGAAGAGTTCCTCCATCGTATTGGTCCGGATGACACCTGCCTGATTGAACAAGGCACTGACGGCCACATCCAGGCTCGCCAGGGCACCTGTGTGGCTAAGGGCTGCCCTTGTTCCCGCCTTGGTTCTCCCCGATTTAACAGCAATGATGGGCTTTTTCTTGCTGATTCGTCGAGCGATTCGCACAAACTTTCGGGGATTTCCAAACGACTCCAGATAGAGGACAATAACATCGGTGACGTGATCATCCTCCCAGTAGAGCAGGAGATCGTTACCGCTGATATCCGCCTTGTTCCCCACAGAGACGAAGGTTGAGATACCAATGTTGTTTCTGAGAGAGTAATCCAGAATGGCGATGCCCAGGGCTCCCGATTGGCTGGACATTCCCACGTTGCCTCTTGGGGGATGGATAGGGGCGAACGTTCCATTCAGCCTGATATTCGGGTCGGTGTTCAAAAGACCCATACAATTCGGGCCCACCATCCGCATCCCGGCGGAACGAACGACTTCCAGCAGTTCCTTCTCGAGAACTTCTCCGTCCTCGCCGATTTCCGAGAATCCGGCGGAAAGGGTAACCAATCCCTTGACTCCCTTTTTTGCACACTCCTGGACAACCGCCGTGGTGAATTTTGACGGGACAACGATAAAAGCCAGGTCCACCGGATCGGGAATATCGAGTATGGAGGGGTAAGCCCGCACTGAGCTGACGACCCTAGCATTGGGGTTAACTGGATATATGGGTCCGTTGAAATTGCCGTTGAGCAGATTCCCAAACAGGCGGCCACCAACAGATTCACGATCGCGACTTGCCCCAATGACAGCAATCGATCTCGGGTAAAATATGGGCAAAAGAGAGGAGGCAACTGCTTGTTTCTCACGTTCCTCCTCAGCGACGCGCGCATCTTTCGAATAGATCAGCGGGAAAGTGACCGCGTAGACACCATCGTCCAGTGTTCGCTCCAATCGGTAACCGGAGTCCGTGAGGACCCGTAGCATTCGAACATTGTCGGGGAGCACGAAAGCACGGAATCTTGCAATTTCCCGCCGTCGAGCGTAGCGGGTGAGCAGTTGGAGTAGCTGGGTTCCGATTCCCCTTCCCTGGTGATCATCCCGCACCAGAAACGCTATTTCCGCAGTCCCGGAATCATCCGTTGTCTGCTCGTATCCGCCAACTCCCACAATCTTACCCTCATGCATGCCAACGAACGCCATACGTTTTTCATAATCCACTTCAGCAAAATGGGCGAGTTCCTTTTTGGTCAGATCTTTTTTCGATCGAAAAAAACGGAAATATCTGGACGCAGGGCCAACCTGTCCGAAGAAATGCTTGAGACTGTCGGTATCTCCTTTCTTGACAGGACGAAAGCGGGCTACGCCACCATCCCGGAGGACAATGTCGAACTCAAAATCAGAAGGGTATTCGGTCACGGCATCTGCACCTCTGTTTTCTTTTTCTTTCAATTTGAATTTAGATACACCTGTTCTTCGCGACAATCGTCTTCACAGTGGTGAACTGTTCGAATCTTGGAGGTTACCTCAGCGCTTGTAATGTATGTAATCTCGTCTCTCGAGGTGCCTTTTCCAAAGAATAGAATGACGGATTTCCTGATTGATTATTGTGATTTTCTTTTCTAATCTCTAAAAGAGAAAGATATGTCAGTGATGCATCGGATCGCGGTGCGCTCGTTGTGTCTTGGCGGTTTCCGAGAGGATGTTTGTAACGGGTGGGAGCGCGGTGAGGGTAACCTAGTAGGCTATAATGTATCGATTCAATTGTATCTAACGCGCTCCCACCTGTGAATATTTGGCCACGGCAGGTGACTGACGTCCCCTTTTCGATCTTCCAGCTATGTCCGCGATTACAAGGAATTCAGAAAGCGGGGAGAGGTGATATCCCGTCTGCTTCCGTTGTCTTTCTATTGGACGGAAGGGAAAGTGAACCGGCCAAAATAGCCGGCGATCCGGTTTTCGAAATCTTCCCACCGCAAGTCTAGATCTGTATCCTGGTAGGAGTATGCCATCGTTGTTGCCAGAGTCGATTCAGACAGACTCACAAAAGGTTCGTACCACAAACGAGATCCCGGATGGGCATCCTCGGGCCTTGCTGGACGAACGGCCACTTCCAGCTTCCCCGGAATGACAATCCAGGGATTCTCCTCAGGAAATTCCCACATTATCGGAACTGTATGGACAGCCACTGTATTCCCCAACAGGCGTGAAAACCGGCTCCTGAAAAGATCCAGGAGCGCATTTGCTTCACGGTCACTGGCGTTCGCATCCAGGTACAATGTGCTCCTGCGGGAAATATCTCCTGGCATGCCCAGGTTTTCTTCTCCCGAGAGCACCGCGACGACCGATAGGTTGTTGAGGGGCACGCCATTCCAGATTCCTTCGTGAATCCGCCACGAGAGAATCGCCTGGCGGCCTGAGGTGACCTCCTCTCCGGAAAACAGGCACCCACAGGTATAGACATGGGAGGACCGGGCTTCCACGTAATCGCCCGTTACTTCGGGACGCTGCGCGAGTGTAATGTCCGCAATCAGGATTGGCAGGGTAAGCATGAGCTGAGATCCGAATTTCATAACATTTTGCCTCCCAAGCATTTGTTGTGCCAAAAATCCATTCCCAGTTTAGAGAGTTTTGCCATCCTGGTCAACGTCAATCTTGAGACCTCATGCTCCCAGGTTTGACGAGAATGTCCGGTTTCTACAGCCGTGGCTGAAAAGTCGTCGAGTACTTAAGGAGTATGATCCTGGAATCCGTAAAGGGCGGGGACGGCTCGAGCCGGTGTCGATCCGTATTGATCCCTTCGTTATAAACCACGTATAGATCGGTCCCCTCCTTCGGATTGTAGCGCAGCCGAAGGTTGACGATTATTCCGTCAATTTCGTTATTGTACTGGATGAAAGAGGAAATAGACAGAACTGTGGACAGTGTGATCTTAGAGCGCAATCGAAATATTCGGGAATCAAACTCCTGATTTCGCGATGAGAATCGTATCCTGTTTAGCTCAATACCTCCGCTCAGTTCAAGATACCGGGAGATGACCCATGTTGGTTTGGCCTGCAGCGAAACCCGGCGGCCATCGTAGAATGTCCCGGCATTGATGCTTGTCTCAATTCGAAGAAGCGCCCCGAAAGGAGTCGCGTAAGATCCCTGGGCAATGGCAAAAGTGTACTTGCCAGGAGGGACGTAAGTGCTGCTGTCCAGGTCGAAAGTGTCTGTCAATGTTTCGGTGAGTAGTCTCAGATCTATTGAGCTAAGTGCTCCCGACTTGAACGTCAGATCCCATTTGGGACCGAATTCTGCCGATTCGAGACTGCCATCATCGTTACCAAAGAAGAAAAGGCTGGTAAGAGCAACGATTTGACTGAAAATCGGGGAGTCTTCTCCGTAGAACCAGCCATAAGAGACAACATTTCTGAAAAGAGTATAATTTTCCCGAGGTACAAAACCCAGGCGGGGGTTGTAGTCCTTTCCTTGCCGCGAGAAACTCAGATCAAATCCCAGCCCTTCCTCACTGCGACGTTCCCAGCTCAGGCGCAGACGCATCCTTTTCAACGCACTGAGAGTCTCCGCGTCGTTGCTGTCGAATGTTTGGGCTAGATTCACCTCCAGGTAGTCATCGCCAAAAGGGCGCACAATCCCATCAAGGAGGTAGGCGATATTCTTCTCTCCATTAGTGGCTATGCGGCTCGTGATCATTCCGCCCACATACGAATATGGGTTCAGCACCCGTCGGCGGAGTCGTGCTACCGAAAAGTTTTCAGACGGGATGCTGGTTGTGTCGCCTTCGCTCATAAACGTGGCTTCGGCAGTCTGCATATCCAGAGCACCCAGGTCCCAGCTACCCAGACGTCCCACGAGGCGCAGTCCCCCCATGACAGGGACGAGGCCTTCATCGGATAGACCGATGCGACGGCTGTAGAATAGGCGGTTCGGACCTCCAAGACTCTGGTCGAAAATCGAGGATCGCTCCTGGAAAAAGAGTCGTTTCTCCGGAAAGAATAGGGAAAACCGGGTCAGGTTCACCTGCTCGTCGTCTGCCTCCACCTGGGCGAAATCCGTATTGGCCGTAATGTCCAGCGTAAGGTTGCTTGATAACCCATACTTTATGTCCAGACCCATCTCCCTGGTCTGATCGCGTTGGAGGTCGTAGGCCGTTTCATCGACGTTAAGCTCTGATGCTTGGCCGATTCCTCCTAGAGTATACGGCGTGATATACAGCGGATTCTGGGAATAGACACCTTCGAATCCTATCCGCTTGGCCTGCGACGGTTTCCAATTACTCCAGAAGCCCCACTTTGGGGATATGGGAGGAAAAACAATGCTCTCGAACTTTCTCGGGATATATCGCCAGACTGTCATGCCCATGGTCACTTGCCCATCTCTATCTTGAAATCGAAGGCTCGAAAACGGAATGCGCATTTCTGCAAACCACCCTTGTCCATTCTTCTGAACTGCCACATCCCAAAATGTATTCCAGCTGACATTTAGAGGAAATTGACCCTGGGCGTCATTGAACACGGCTGCATCAACGCGGATGCCTACTGGTGACGTCGCGAATGTCAGGGCATTTTCATTGTCATTGAAGGTGTCCAGGATAATGCCAAAGAAGTCAGTACTGGGATTCAGATTATCACGGTCAAGGCCGCCGTCCTGAATTCCTTCAGGTTCAGAGTCAAACATGCGTCCAGACACATAAAGGTAGTCGTCGTCATAGCCAACTCGAATTTCTGTCCGCTCCGTTGGGGGAAGACCGAAGGTGGGTCGATGCATGATGACATCAAAAGGCTCGATGGATTGCCAGGCAGGTTCGTCGCTAAATCCATCCAGAGTGATGGGGCCCTGGAGGCGCTGAAGGGTCATAACCGACTTTCCGGACAGAGCTGAACAGGTCAACAAGGCTGCCAGAAGTTGATACCTGATGAAACGAAATACTACAAACTCGTTCTTTCGTGTCCTCAATCTTGAGCCCATTTGGCTTACTTGTCAGAAGAAATGGTTCTTTCGTGTCAAAAATAGACGAAAAATATAGTGATCATACGTAACTGAAAAAACCCAAAGTTGAGATGCAGCAGAAAGGTGGTTTCTCTTCTTAAGTGTTCGCGAGACTATTTACTGAAAACCGCGACTATACTATCCTTGAATTGTGGCACTCTCATGATAACTCTCAAGAAAAGATGACGGCTCCTCTGAAAATCGACGGTGTTGCATTGAACAATTCTGAGGTCACAGGTCTTAGCCAATTCCCTAAATTCAGCTCTTGTATATTGTCTGAAATCTCCGGGATTTTGGCTGAAGTATCTTATTCTCTCAAACGGATTCTTCCCCATTAAAAACAGTATTCGTTTATGAATTGAAACCGCATTTGGCGTGGTAACAACTAGATAACCATTTGACTTAAGAAAATACTTTAGCATAAGCAGACTGAACTCTGGTGGGGTGTTCAGGTGCTCTACAGTCTCACAAAGTGTAATGAGATCGAATTTACCTGGATAGTCAGGCCAGGTATCGACGTGTTTTGATTCATTCAGATCATAGGTGATGTGTTCCACGTTGTCTATCTCAACGGTCTCTCTATGGCCGCCGTCATCCAGGTTCAGATCGAATCCCAAGCTCATTACGTGGGAGTAGTATCTTGACAGTTTATGGGTAAGGTCGCTCCTTCCAACGTCGAGAACGTTGGACTCCTTTTGGGGAACGTATTTCTTGCAGGTTTGAAGAGTTAAATTGAATCTCGTTTGCTGTCTTGACGCGTAAATCTCAGATATCTCTTTTCCGCATGTTCTGATCTTTTCATTGTCAATCAGTTCCTGAATCCTGAGGGCCAGCTGCTCTTTTGAGTGCATTTACGATATAAAGAGGCGAGCGAAAAGCGACATGTAAGGAGAGAACAGAGTCAGTCCGGTTAGATCACGGGCTAGAACATATTTGCAGAAGAACCCCGCCTGCCTGTCCCGCCAGAGGCGGCGGTCCCGATTATTTCGGGGATGTCTATCGGGGAACCCTCAACCTCCTGAATACCATTCATAAGGCAAGTACGAGTACCTGCAAGAATGTAGGAACTTACAGTATTCATGTTTTTTCCGTATCCCGCCGGTATCCGCAATTTAGTATCAAATCTATTGTCTGAAAAGAGTTTCAATGGATTGGATCAGATTAGTGTGGGTATAAGGGAGTAACGGATTATGAGTCCGGTGCGCCCCAACGGAAGAAGTAGAGTCGGTTGCATTTAGGCTGCAATTTGGCCTGAAAAAGCGGTGAAGAACGGCTGGTCATACCCTCTTTAGGGGAAAATCAGACTTCTATGACGTTTCACCATGCCCACAGAGGGAGATATCTTGTCGCGGTTATGGAGATACTACGACCTTCAGGAGATGCGGATGCTATTTTGATATTTCAAGAAATTTGCGCCATAAATAACCTAAAGTTTCCGATTGATAATATGACACCAGAATCGTAGTATTCGTCGAAAAGGGATGTCATTCCACTGGGGGGTGGACAGACAGGTAAGATTATCCCCTCAAAACCTGACCTGGGTAATGCCAGTGTAGGGAAATGAGAAAACAGACTATCAGAATCCTCTTCGGTTTGAAGGGGATTCTTGTTTCTATTCATTGAAAACAAATTAACAAGTCTCAAGATCCTGTGGAAAACCGAGTGAACTTTAATCTCAAGTTGATATGGGGAATATCGGGTTAGAAAGCATACAGCGGGTTCTCGTAACATTTCTGCCCATAAGGGCTAAACACGGAATTCGAAACCAATGAAAAGATCAATTTTGAGTAATATTATTAAGGAGGCCAACAGATCAGCGGGTATATTCGGCATCTTGCTTTTCTTCGCAAGCACAGTTGTTTCCCAAGAAATAGGTGTTGGGTGGGAATCCGATGAGATAGATAGTCTTTCGGAGATCGATAAACTGAAGAAACAGGTGGAGGTCCTTCAGGAACAGCTTGAGCGACAGTATAGTTCCGATGAACAGCATACGGATGATCTTTCTGAGGAGGAGGTTCTATTACTTGAGGAAGAGCCTGTCACCCACGTCCTGGCCAGGCCCTGGTACCATAATATCGATATCACGGGTTTTGGCGCAGCCGGCTTTCTGGATTCGGGTGAGGGGGGTACACGTCCCAATGGTGGTTTCCTCCTAAAGGAGACCTCTCTTTTCCTGGAGGCGGATGTCTGGGAGGGTGCGACGTTCTACTTGGAAATCCAGACCAACCGTCTTGGAGATGACGAATCGAAGTTCATCAGGACTGCGGAAGTCCATGCTCACTTTCGCAACGTCCTGAGCAAATGGGGAGATGATCTCCTGGGGATCAGGGTAGGGCGGATCGACATTCCATTCGGGGAGGAATACCTCTGGCAAGATGCTTCCGACAACCCATTGATGTCCACCTCTGCTGTCTTTCCATACGGTTGGGATGAAGGAATTCTCCTATATGGAAAAGCTTATGGGGTTGGCTGGATGATAGCTCTTACGGATGGGACAGACGAGCGAAGTATAGAGGATCACCCTGATAAGGCCTTTAATGCGAAGGTTTCTGGCAACCCATGGAAACCGCTTTATCTCAGCGCGAGCTTCATGAAAAATGGCAAAGCCGCCAAGAGCGCCATCGAGTTTGGAGGGAGCCACTTCCAACCAGTGGGCATATCTGATACATCCAGCGTAGGTACCAGTCCTAGCGATAAGGTAGATGCTATCCTGTATGAGCTGGATGCTAATTACAGGTTTGGAAATTTGGGGGATAAGGGACATATCGCGGTCTCCTACGGAAAGGCCTTCCAGGATGACCATGATCCTATCTTCGATAGGAACTTCGGTTGGTTCTCAGCAGAACCACTATATAAAGTTACTGAGAAAATTTATGCGGTCATGCGGTACAGCGAAATCGGGACATACAACTCAAAGAATGGATACCATTTCGACGGAAAGATAACCGCAGGGGGAAATAAGGCCTTTGGATATGACACGAAGCGATTTAGGAGGCTTTCTTTAGGACTGGGCTGGAAACCAAATCCCCGTGTGATTGTGAAGGTAGAAGTGGGGCGTGACTGGTTCGATCTGATCGACTCCTCTTCATTTGATCCAGATATAGATGACAGAAGTTTATTCGGAGCGGAACTTGTTGTAATACTTTAGGAAAATTTGGATGAAAAGGTCTACCCAGATTCCTGCCCTCATATTGATCCTGAGTTCTTTTTTGGTCGTGCCATCTTGGCAAATTGAGAGCCAAGGAGAGGACAAGGAGTACCGGGAGGTGCATGCGGCCATGTTGAGGTTTAGTAAGGCAATTATGGGCATCCAAAAAGCATTGGACAAGGGACACACAGGGGTGATTTTTATCCACGCAGAGGATTTGAAAAAGGCTACCGAAGAGATATCGAACCTGAACCCACACATAAACCTGGACCTGGTCGATGTGTTTAATGAGAATCGCACCAAGGTCGGTAACTTGACATCGGAGTTGTTGTATTTTTTAGCGGAAAAAAAACTAGCAGTAATTCCTCATATAGTGCAAGACATTCGCCATGCCTGTGTCTCATGCCACGTGAAGTTTCGTGCCACTAGTGATGAGTTCGAACTTTTCCCAAATCTCAGAAACGTTATCTCCGGGGAGGTGAAGATTCTGAAGTTAGATGGCGAGGAACGTTCCGACCGGTCGAACGTCGTGGTCTATCTGGATCGTGTAAAGAGCGAATCCGGTTTTCCACTACCCCGGAAGAACCCCACCATTTCCCAGAAGAACCGAACCTTCATACCAAGGATTCTGCCAGTGATGAAAGGAACCACCGTTGACTTTCCTAACGATGACACTATCTTTCATAATATCTTTTCTCTTTCTAAGACTAAGCCATTCGATTTAGACATCTATCCACCTGGTGAATTGAAATCAGTCACCTTCCCTCGGATTGGTTGGGTGAAAGTCTACTGTAATATTCATTCCAAGATGAATGCCCATATAATTGTGGTTGACAACCCCTTTTTCGCCCTTACCGATAAGAAAGGGCTCTTTGTTATTTCAGGCATACCAGACGGGGAATATACCCTCAGGACCTGGCATGGGTTTGGAAAAGAGGTCCGGACAGAAGTAAGGGTCTTCGGTTCTGAATTTTATGAATATTCCTTACTGATTCAAGAGAATGCAAAGTTTGTCGAGCATAAGAATAAGTTCAGGAAACCGTACAAGGATAAATACCCATAGGATACTGTAGACAGGTCATGCGTCTTAGTATCAGGACAAAGATTTTTCTGGGGACGGTCATCGTTTCCTTGATGTTTATCATCATTGCAATTCTCGTCATGAACCGGTTCATGGGAAGGATCGCTCGTGAGGAAGTGACCTACAACCTGCAGACAGGGAAAATAGCCTACGAACGTTTTGCTACCATTCGCCATGACCTCCTCACAAGTCAGGCAAGGTCAGTTTCTCAGACACCGTACCTAAAGGCTGTTATGAATATTCCAGCTGTGGATCACGAGACTGTCTTCTATACGGCACAGGAACTTCACGGCGTTGGTGAGAATGGTCTAATGCTTTTGGTTGATATGGATGGGAAACTCCTCGCCGATGTTAATGACTCCTTGTTCTTTGGTCATGACCTTCTATCCTTTCCCGGAATCGAGCAGGGATTGAACGGAACGGAATATAACGGGATTTGGCAGTATCGAAAAAACCTTTACCGTGTTGCAATAACGCCCATGATCATGGAGGATCAGATGCTCGGACTCTTGATCCTTGGCGATCTCCTGGATTCTAGTGCCACGGAGGAAATTCACGACTTCACGGGAAGAGACGTACTGATTCTCCATTCCCAAAACTTGATTTCCCAATCAGGGGGGAAACCTGAATCTTTACCAGTTAACGAGGTTGAAATTGCTTTCCTCGGTAATCTTTTGGAAGAATTCAAGATATCAGACACTTCCCTTGCTTCCCCCTTCCCAGTCGTCTTAGGTGGAAAAAAGTGTCTTGCTATTGCTGCTCCCTTCGGAAATGGGGAGGGATACACAGTTTTGTTCAGAGCTTTGGATGAAGTGGATAGCGGTGTGGATGTTCTTAGATATTCGGTTCTTGGAGCGGGTGGTGTCACTATTATCTTGGCGGTAATCCTGAGTTTCTGGCTCTCAGCAAGAGTGAGTCGGCCCATACTGGATCTTAGAGATGCCGCCGAACAGTTTGGGGCTGGGGAACTTGAAAAGCGGGTAAAAGTCCATTCGGTAGATGAGTTAGGTCAACTTGGAGAGGCGTTCAACAAGATGGCAGATGAAGTTATTGCTTCCCGGAGAGATCTCGAGAAGGACATCATTGAACGAAAACGAGCAGAGAAGGAGATCCGTAAACTCAATGAAGAACTGGGGCAGCGTGTCAAAGAGCGCACTGCCGAACTCGAAGTTGCTAACGAAGAACTCGAGTCATTTGCGTACTCAGTCTCGCACGACCTTCGGGCGCCGCTTCGCTCTATAGACGGTTTCAGTCAAATCCTTCTGGAGGACTCTGGAGACCAGTTGGACGACCAGGGGAAAGACAGTCTTCGGCGGGTGAGTTCCTCAGTTGAGAAAATGGCGCAGC
>JAZGBI010000049.1 GCA_036476315.1 Candidatus Neomarinimicrobiota bacterium
CTCCTCCATTAGGCTACACTCCTTCCAGGGCATAAGTAATCTCCTTTGTCATTATGCCCTAAGTTTAGTCGTTGAGTGTCAACCATGTCCTGACATTCTTGTGTCAACCATGTCTTGAAACCGTACCCTTGATTCTCTTTTATCTTTTTCCTTTTATCTTTGAACTTGGATCTTGGTTCTTGAAACTTGGTTCTTACCCCGAAGGGAGTTTGCGACCGTGCGGGGGTTCTTGATCCTTGCTCCTTGGCTCTTGTTTCTTGAGCGAGTTCCAGATTTCCTCCATTTCCTGAAGGGTCGCATCCTCCACTGACTTTCTTTTCTTTTTGAGCTCCTTTTCAACCAGCTTGAATCGATTGAAAAATTTCTCACTGGATTTTCGGAGGGCACTCTCCGCGGAAATGTTCAAGAAGCGGCACAGATTTACCAGAGCAAAAAGAAGATCGCCCATCTCTTCCTCGGCAGCTCCTTTTCCTTCGGACTGAGCCTCCTTCAATTCCTCGAGCTCCTCAAGAACCTTCTGCCACACTTGATCTTTCCTCTCCCAATCAAATCCCACATAGGATGCTTTCTCCTGGAGACGCTGGGACCGGACCAGGGCAGGGAGGATTTTTGGCACACCGTCGAGCCGAGACTCCCGGCCTTTTTCCTTCTGCTTTGCCGTCTCCCATCTCATCCGGGCACGTTTGGGTCCTTCAGCTTTCTTGTCTCCAAAGACGTGTGGATGCCTCCTCACCAGTTTTTCATTGATGGATCGGATGACCTTATCCAGCTTGAAATGGTGTTCTTCTTCTGCAATCCTTGTCTGAAAAACCACATGGAGTAGAATATCTCCCAGCTCCTCCGACAGAGTTTCCCAATCTTCCTGGTCCACTGTCTCCACAACTTCATAAGCTTCTTCGAGAAAATAGGGGAGAAGGGAACTGTGGGTCTGCTCACGATCCCAGGGGCACCCGTTCTCTCCTCTGAGAGTCTCCACCAGGGAGACGAGATCTTCAAACAACTTCCCGGTCATCATGTCCTCACGTTTCTGTGACAACAACCTGTACGATGCGGTTTCCTGAAACTGTTCTCACTTCAAAATCATAGCCTTCGAATTCGATCCTCTCTCCCGGCGATGGAATATCCCCGAACTGCAGGAAGAGAAATCCGGCCATGGTGTCATATTCCCTCTCCTCGGGGAATGGGATGGGGAGTCTATCCTGCAGATCGTTTATGGCGATTTTCGCGTCAACAAGCCACTGCTTTTTTCGAACAGGGATGATGAGGGGAGAGTCACGGTCAAACTCGTCGCGGATTTCGCCCACCACCTCCTCCACAATATCCTCCACGGTTACCAGTCCGGCGGTACCGCCATACTCATCCACAACGACGGCGACCATTTCCCTCCTCTGCTGGAAATCCCGCAAGAGATCGTCAATCTGCTTCGACTCCGGAACAAAGAAGGGTTCCCGGCAGAAAGAGAGAAGTTCACGAGCGTCCCTGCCTCCGTTGAGATGGGGAAGTAGATCCTTGGCGTAAAGCATACCTTCTATGGAATCGATGCTTTGGTTGTACACGGGAAATTTCGACAGCCGCGTGTTTTGAATGATTTCGATGGCTTTTTCCACCGTTGTTTCCTTCTCAATGCCAACCACATCGATCCTCGGCACCATGATCTCGCGAACGGCGGTCTCTCCATAATCAAACACCGATTTAATCATTCGTGTCTCTTCTTCATTGAGACTCCCCCTGTCTGCACCGAGATCCGCCAGGGTTCGCAATTCGGCCTTTGATTCGAAAAGCTGCTCTTTCTTGAAGGGAAGCCAGCCCGTGAGGAAATGAGTGAGTTTGTACAGCAGTGCGGCGACGGGATAGAGGATAAGGCTGACGATTCGCACGGGGAGGGATACCCGCCTGGCGTAAGTTTGCGAATTCTTGAGGGCGAGTATCTTTGGTGTAATTTCACTTACCAGTAGAATCACCACCGTGACCACCACTGTCTCAGCGGCCAGAAGCAGAGGCACGTTGGCTCCCGCTTTCAAGGCGATGTCGGCGGTGATGAGGGCGGCGAAGAAAGCCATCATGGTATTCACGACGGTGTTTCCCGTCAGAAGTGTGATCAGAAGTCTCCTTGGACGGCGCAGGATTTCCATGATCTGTTCCGTCTCTTTTGTCCGGGCAAGAGTTGTGTTTGAGAGTGAAAAGAAGGCCGCTTCGGCCCCCGAGAAGAAAGCCGAGAATGCCAGGAGCAGAACAAAAACGGTAATTTCGAGTGCGATCAATGTTTCAGGAGACTGCCAACCGCCGCCTGTTCCAGAAGTTGATCTTCGAGCTGGCGCATCTCAGTCTTCTCGATTTGTGTGCTGTCCTTGTGACCCGCGAGGTGAAGACAACCGTGAAAGATCAGGCGACTCAATTCGTCGGCGAGAGATACGCCATATTTCTTTGAGTTCTCCGTCGCTCTTTCCACACTGATGTAGATTTCCCCTTCCATGGGCTCGGATTTCCCGCTGTCGAGTCGGAATGCCAGGACATCTGTAAACTCATTTTTTTCCCGGAATCTCAGTTGCAGTTCTCGAAGCGTCTGATCATTAGTAAGAATTACAGTGACAGTTCCATCCTCAACGCCGCCCCGATTCATAGCGGTTTTCACAAATTCTTCAACGGTGGATGAGACAGCCGTCACATCGCCGTCAGCTACTTCAGTGAGGACAGAAATCATGCAGAAGCGGTGGGGCGGGAGGGGATTTTTTTCTGATCCGGATACTCAATTCTTAGGTGATAAATGCCTCTGAGAACCGGAAGCAATCCGTCTCCTCCTCGCACGTCACCTCGCATCCTGGCGAGATCCCGCATGGTGAGGGGACAATTGTCCAACTGACCGTCCTTGAGTCGTTTTTCAATGATCTTGGTCACCGTGGCGTTGATCTGGCGAAGATCGGGATTTTTTAGGGAACGAACGGTGGCTTCCACCGCCTCGCAGATCATGAGAATCCCTGTCTCCTTCGTGTCGGGTTTCGGGCCCGAGTAGCAGAAGTCACTTTCGTTCACTTTCGAGGGATTGCCGTTGGCCTGATCCACGGCTTTTTGATAGAAATACTCGATCCTGTCTGTGCCGTGGTGCATGGGAATGAAATCACTGACGGCAGGGGGCAGGCGATATTCCCTGGCAAGTTTCAATCCGTCTTTGACGTGGCTGGTTATGATCCGGGCGGACAAAGTTGCGGACAGATTGTCGTGTTTGTTATCGCTTCCCAACTGATTTTCCACAAAGTATTCGGGGCGCATCAGTTTGCCGATGTCGTGATAGTAGGCTCCCACACGGCAGAGGAGAGGATTGGCTTTAAGGGCGTTGGCACATGATTCGACCATATTTCCCACCACGACGCAGTGATTGAAGGTTCCGTTTGCCTCCTTGGACAGTCGTTTCAGCAAGGGATGATTGAAGTCTGACAATTCCAGGAGAGTAAGGTCGGAAGTGACTCCGAAAACGATTTCGAGCAGAGCACTAAGACCGAAGGTGATAAAAGGGGCCAGAATCCCACTCATGCCGATGAAAAGAAAATCGTACCGAATATGGGTCCATTCTGTCCGCTTCAGCATTCCCAGGGCGGCAATCGCCAGAGCACCGCCAACGACTATATAAAGAATTGCCGAAAACAGCTGCGCCCGGGTTCGTAGTTTTCGCACGGCATAGATGGCAGCAACACTGGTGAAAAGAGAGACGATGACAAAATCGAGCTTGTTGCCGATAATGAAAGCGATAAGGATGGAAAGGGCCACCATCGCCATCACCGCAATCCGGGCATCGAACAGTACCGTCACAACCATGGCGACAACCGTAACGGGAACGAGATATTCAGAAAGACCGAATGTGAAAACGAAGACATAGGCCAACGCCACCATGAGGAGGTACATGGTGCCGAACAGGAGAAGCATCTTGTTGTCCTCAAACAACGTACGCCGGTAAGTTCTGAGGAAAGTAAAAAAGAAAGATAGAATGACCCCCACAAGCAAAATACGGCCCACCCACGGAAGTATGACTGCCAGTCCTGTTTCAAATTTCTCCCGTTTGTCGAGTTCATGCCTGTATGAGTCCAGCTTCAAGAGAACTTCCCGTGTCACCCGTGTGTTTGCGTCAACAATTCTTTCGTTCTCCATCACAATTCCCTGATATCGGGGGACCTTGGCGAGTGCATCCGTTTTACGCTCCTCCGTCTTCTCCTTATTGAAGATCACGTTTGGTTTCATAAACGCCACGACAATATCGTAGCCGATTTTACTCAGAATATTGTCTTCTTCCGGGTATGCGTTCCGCAGTTCGTCTTTGGTTCTGACTCCCCATGCCTCCTCGAGATCGTTGAAGTCGCCAATCTTGAATAGTTCCAGCACATCACCAGCGTCAACGGCAACCTGGTCGCTTTTGATCTCTGACTTTTCGATATCGAAAATACCCTCGGCCCACCGGTTCCTGCAGATGTTGATTACGGTCTGTTTGAATTCCTCATAGTCGATCTCCCGGCCATCCGAGTGCATCTTTTGGATGAAGTTTTTCCAGAGGGGATTTGAAAGATCGAAGGGGTAGTTACCGCGAAACGACTCCTCTGCCTGGCTCAGAGCAGCGCTATCGGTGACGGCGACGGTGCGTACCTGTTCATATTGGTCGGTGTAGCGGTAGGCAAAGAGGAGAGACTGAGTCTCGTCATATCTTTCCCTCGCCGCGTGTAGTTCCACAGCAGACCGAAAAAAGGATTCGATCCCCTCGGTCTGCTCATTGACGATCTCCTGTTGTCGAGCAAACAGGTAGGGTGTGGAGCGGATTTTTTCATCCATATCCGCCTGCAGTTTGTTTTCCTCCTTCAGAATGGGAAAACTGAACTGGGCCACAATTTCTTCCCTTGTGATATCGTCCAAATTGTAGTTGTATTCCAGCGACTTCCCCCGGGGAAAGAAAAGTGAGAGAATCAATGTAAGACCGGTGAAAATCAGGATACGGCGTGTCTGGTTCCCCTCCCTGTCGTTGTTATTCTTTGACTTTTTTGACCCAAAAAGTGGTTTCATGACGAGGTAACGGATTGTGGCTCATGCTCTGGAAAGGAACTGATTAATTCCCGGAGAATAATGAGACGCTGAATCTCGCTGGTTCCCTCTCCTATCGTCAGCACCTTTGCGTCACGGAAGAATCTCTCAACGGGATAGTCCTTAATGTAACCGAAACCCCCGAAGATCTGAATCGCATCGATGGTGGTCCTCATGGCCACCTCTGAGGCAAAAAGTTTTGCCATGGCTGCTTGTTTGATCACCTTCTGTTTCAAGTCGTATCGTCTGGCAGCTTCGTAAACGAGCAGTCTGGCAGCTTCAATCTCCGTTGCCATGTTCGCAAGCTTGAACCCCACGGACTGAAATTGATAGATGGGTTTTCCAAAGGCCTCCCTTTCCCGCGCGTATTTGAGGGCTGCTTCATAAGCCCCCTCAGCAGTGCCAACTGCCAGGGCACCTACGGAGATTCGTCCTCCTATGAGTGCTTTCAGGAAGGTCTTGAAGCCCTCCCCTGGAGTTCCCAGCAGATGATCCTGGGGAATGTGTAGATCCTCGAAGAATACCTGCCGCGTATCCGAAGCTTTCCAGCCCATTTTCTTTTCAGGGGGACCTAGCTTCAGACCGGGGGTATCAGTTTCGACAACGAAAGCACCGATGCCCTCGGTCTCTCCTCCGATAAGCGTGACGGCGGTGATGAGGAGCAGACCTGCAACACCGGCGTTGGTTGTAAAGATTTTTCCCCCATTTATGACCCACTCATTTCCGTTCAGGACAGCGGTTGTCTTGGTGGCTCTGGCGTCGCTTCCGGCTTCGGGTTCCGTGAGCCCAAAAGCACCGATCATTTCACCGGAGGCGAGCTTTGGGAGAAACTTCTTTTTCTGTTCCTCGCTGCCTATGAGAAGTATCGGTGTGGTTCCCAAAGAGGTGTGGGCGGCCATGGTAATGGCCGTGGATGCACATATCTTGGCCAGTTCACAGACGGCCGTGGCATAGGCCACATGATCCATGCCCGCACCACCGTATTTTTCGGGGATGGGAATACCCATGAGGCCCAGCTCCGACATCCTCTGGACAATCTCTCGTGGAAACCGGGAGTTACGATCAATTTCGGCAGCGATAGGGGCTACCTCATTCACGGCAAACTCCCGGACCATATCTCGGAGCATCAACTGTTCTTCGGAAAGGAATAGTTCGTTCATCGTTCAGCTGGGCTGGAGGCTACATGCGGTCCCGCAGAAGGTTACAAATACAATTTACCTTCGTCATGAGTCCCTTGCAAATCAATCCAGGGTATAGAGGTTGTTACCACCGAATGGCTGCCGAGGCCCAGGTGAACCCCGAGCCGAATGCAGCGGCGATAACAATATCACCTTTGCCGAACCTCCCTTCGCTGTAGGCCTCCGACATGGCGATGGGGATTGAGGCAGCCGTGGTATTCCCGTATTTATGGATGTTGCTGTAAACCATGTCCATATCCACTCCCAGTCTCTTGGCCACAGCCTGGCTGATCCTCAAGTTGGCCTGATGGGGAATGATGAGCTTGACGTCATCGAGAGTGAGGTTGTTGTGATCCAGCGCTTCATGGATAACTTCAGGAAACCTGACGACGGCGTGCCGGAAGACTTCACGCCCGTTCATGGAAGGTATGTGGAGGCCTTTGTCCATGATTTCCCGGCTCAACCAGGGCTTGTACCGGCTTCCAGGGGCCGCCAGCCATAATTCCCTGGCATATTTCCCATCGGAATGGAGGTGGGTAGAAAGAATACGTGAATCCGAATTGGTTGCCTGCAACACGACGGCCCCTGCGCCGTCTCCAAAGAGAATGGCCATGTCCCGGTGTTCCGTTTCAAACTTTATGGCTGTGCTCTGGATTTCCGCACCGATGAGCAGGACGTTTTCATGCGTGCCAGTTTTGAGGAATTGATCGGCGACAGCGAGACCGTAAACAAAACCGGAGCAGGCAGCTCTCAGGTCAAAAGCCCCCACATTTTTCATTCCCATCTTTTCCTGAATTTGAACCGCCGAACCGGGAAAGAAGAAGTCGGAGGAGATGGTGGCGAAAATGACCAGATCGATATCTTCCGGTGAAAGTTCAGCCATTTCAAGGGCTTTTTCCGCAGCCGTGACGCCAAGGTCAGAAGTGCCCACATCCCCCTCGGCGAAATGCCGTTCCTTGATTCCGGTGCGTTCCGTTATCCAGTCGTCTGATGTATCCATCAGTTTTTCAAGATCGGCATTGGAGACAATTTTTTCTGGAGCGTAATGACCTATACCAGCGATACGTGCGTGTTTCATGATGTCTTCTCACCGCTTTTCTTGATATCCTGCAAGTTCAACTGAATGGACTTCTTTCCTTTCCATTCGTTCTCTTCCACACGGAAGGCGAGGTCAACGGGATCGCCTGTGATTAGCTGTTCATAATGCTTCGCGAGATTAAACCCGATGACGTCGTATCGGGTCGATCCCTGTCTGGCAGTGAATTTTAGATGATCGCCACTACCCACAATGCGAGGTGATCCTGCCACCTGAACATTTCTTGACACGAATTGGGGGCGGCTATTGCCGGGTCCATAAGGAGCCAGTTTTTTCATAAAGTCCATGAATTGCTTGTCAATAACGCTCAATTCCATTTCACCATCAATGTGCAATTCCGGAACCATGTCCTCGGGGCCAAGAGATTCATTGGCAAGATCCACAAAGGCCTTTCGAAAACTCTCAAGATTCCGGGCTGAAATATTCAGTCCGGCCGCCATGGGATGTCCACCATAGTCGTCAAGATAAGGGGCGCATTTCGCCAGAATTTCATACACATCGAACTTCGAAATGCTTCTGGCCGATCCTTTTCCCCTTTCACCGTTCATGGCGATGGTAACCACGGGCCTGTGGAATTCTTCCTTGATCTTTGAGGAAACAATCCCGATGACACCGGGATGCCACCCTTCCTTCCAGAGAACAATCGCTCGTTGATGTTCCAGATCGACTTCGGCGTTTATCTTCCGGTGCGCTTCATCCACTGTTACCTGCTGAATGGTCTGTCGAGAGCGATTCTCATTATTCAATTCCCTGGCGAGATTTACGGCCTCCCCAAAATCTTCGGTGGTGAGTAACTTCACCGCCCGGTTGGCATCTCCTAACCGTCCTGCCGCGTTGATTCTGGGTGCAACCCAGAATATGAGCCTGCCCACTGTGAGCTCCTTTCCCGATAGGCTGCATACATCCAGAAGAGCTCTCAGTCCAGGTCTGGCTGTCTCCTCCAATTGGTGAATTCCATTGGAAACGATAATTCGATTTTCATCAATGAGAGGTACAATATCTGCCGCGGTTCCCAGGGTTATCAAATCGAGGTGTTCTGAGGCGTAATGGAAACCGCAGCCAATCAGCTGGGCCACGGCGCATACAAGTTTAAAAGCCACACCCCCTCCACACAATTCCTTGAAGGGATAGGAACAGCCCGTCTGCTTGGGATTAAGAATGGCAAAGGCTTCCGGTAGAGCGGTTCCGGGTGTGTGATGATCCGTGATAATAACCTCGATGCCTCTACTGTTTGCGTACTCGACTGCCTCCACCGCACTGATGCCGCAGTCGCACGTGATGAGAAGACGAGCGCCCTTTTCCACCGCTAAATCGACACCTCTGCTGGAGAGACCGTATCCCTCCTTTTCCCTATCCGGAATGTAAACAGAAGGACGGGCACCCACTGATCTGAGAAACAGAAAAAGCATGGAGGATCCCGTGGTGCCATCAACATCGTAGTCACCGAAGACCAGAATGTGCCCTCCTTCCCGGATCTCTTCAGCCACTTTTCCTGCTGCCTTCTCCATGTTTAGCATGAGGAAGGGATCATGAAGCTGGTCGATGTCCGGTGAGAAGAAGGGCTGCGAATCGCTGATGGAACGGATACCCCGGTTGGCGAGGACACGTGCCATGATTTCGGGAATTTCGAATTGGCGTTGGAGGTTCCCCACGAGCTGCTGGTCAACGGGTTTATTCTTCCAGGTACTCATAATAGGAATCTTCGGGGGTAAACAAAAGAATCAGAGCTGGTCTGTAAGCCGAATTCTGTAACCCTCCCGAGAATCCGGGAGAGCGGCGATCATTCATCTGGTCCCAACTTCACAGTCGGGATCGAGCGACCCACCCGTCCCTTTCGATGCGGGCCACATCGATTCCAGGACTGCTTGATCTTGCACCGGATGGGGTTTTCAGAGCTTCCCGATTTTCACCGGAAACTGGTGGTCTCTTACACCACCGTTTCACCTTTGTCCCGATAGTCACCGGGACAGTCTACTCTCTGTTGCACTATCCGTATCCCGAACAAGTCGGGATCCCTCCCGTTAGGAGGCATCCTGCCCTGCGGTGTTCGGACTTTCCTCCCCCCCGACATGTCGGGAGGGCGATCACCCGACCAGCTCTGATGTCAAAAAGCTTCAGTTCAAAGGAAAGAAGGTCTAGTCTTCTCTCCAGTAGAGAATGCGGCGGCAGACCGGACACTGAACTATGGTGTGGCCATGGCGGATCTCCACCAGCGACTGGGAGGTGACCCGCGAATGACAGCCTCCACACGCATGGTCAACTATGGGTACCACAGCTACACCTTCTCTGGCACCCCTCACCCGGTCATACAGCCCCATGTACCGGGCATCTATTTTGGGGGTCAATGCTTCACGTTCCAACATTAGTTTTTTGTACTGTCTTTCTGTTTTTGAAATGGTTTCCGCCAACTCCTTCTTTCTCAAGCGCAACTCTTGCTCCATATGTCCTGTCTCGAGCCGGTCAAGCTTTACCTGCTCCTCAAGTCTCTCATTCTCTTCACTCAGTTCTAGCTCCCTCAATTCTTCTTCGTCAACTTCGCCCTTCAAATGGTCAATTTCGCTCATGAGGGCATCATACTCCCTGTTCGTTTTCACCAGATAGAGTTGGTCCTTCAGCTTTTCAATCTTGCCCTTCCTATCAGTTTCTTCTCCCTGAATCCGGCGAATTTCAACGGTAATTTCTTTGAGTCGCTTCTCATTTACTTTAGTGGACAACGTCAGTTCCTCAATTCTTGAGGTGAGTTCCTCTACTTTCCTGGGTAAATCTCCTTTCAGATGTTCCAGCTCGATAAGTTTGGAATCTACCTCCTGGAGTTGCAGCAGCTGACTAAGTTCCGACACAATCCTTTACAAAGATACAAAAAATGCACCTCATAGGTGCATGATCTGTTCGTCTACGTCTCAGGACTTGGAACGTGGCTCTGATTCCAAGTCCTTCCACGGATCATATCTCCCGCGCCAAAGGCCGGCTTGTCATGAGATTCATGTTGTTTCTGTTTCCTTCGATGCAGTCACTGGTTGTGTTTTGACAGCTGCGTGGGCCCGGCAGGATTTGAACCTGCGACCTCTACGATGTGAGCGTAGCGCTCTAACCTGCTGAGCTACGAACCCCTTTCAATTTCTACCTTGCTGGACACCGGTCAGTGGCGCAAATTTAACCGAAATGGCGTGAACAATCAAGGAGACGTAAGCCATGTCACCGTTGTCAATGGAAGCATATGACGTCGTGAATGATATCCTTGTCATCCGGTGGAGTGACGGGGAAGAGAGTTATGTTTCTCTGAAAAAGCTGAGAGATGCGTGTCCTTGCGCCGAGTGTGCCGGAGAAAAAGATGCCCTGGGAAATGTCTATGGAGGCTACGGCCGCCCAAAAGGGGAAACGGGATATGAGATGGCGAGCTTAAGATCCGTGGGGTACTACGCGATTCAGCCTTTCTGGAAGGATGGTCATGACACGGGGATCTACCGTTTTGAGTTGCTGCGCAGCCTCAGTTCCTCCGGGGATCGCGGCTCGAATCGCGATAAATGACCAAAATCTTGTTTCTCTCAGGGAAAAGCTCCCAATCCTGTGGCTCATAGATGACATGGATCCAACGGTTCTCCGGGAATGTCCATGTCGCCCTCACAAAATCGTTCTTCTCAAAGCGCCCGCCGAGGTTCGTATCTTCATGAACCACTTCGTTTCCATATTCCCTGCTTAACCGGCCCAGAATCTCTTCCAGTCTTCTTTGGTGGTATTCAAGATTATCCTGGTCTCTCCGTTGGAGATCCCACCTCAGCCCGATTTCTTCCTCGATCCAGAATACGCCTTCCTCTGGATGCACAAAGACACGAAGTTTTGAGATACCGCTGAGTGGAAAATCAGGAAATTCCAGAACCGTATAAACCTCTCGTGAGATCTTCTGCACCGATTGCACATCGTGTTCATCGCTCAAGGACTGAATGACATCCTCCTGTGCTGTCCCGAAATGGATGCCGTATGCTCCTACCAGGAGCTGGGCGGTTTCTGTGGTCAGAGTACCTGATTCGACCGTCTGCCACGATGGTGGAAAAAGAAGAAGGACAAAAAGAAGCGTCTCCATAATCCTTGACCGAATCGTGAAAGTACGCCATTCTGCTCCTAAAAAGACACGCTATTTCGCACCATCCTCATACTCCTGATCTAATCTGTAAAGTATGTGGCGGTGCTTTCAGTTGACGGTTATGCACTCAATTTGGTTGAATTTTGGTGAACGTTTGGTAGATTCCCTTTGTGAGAGGTTAGGCCGATACACTCAATAGCCACCTGTTTGACTGAGCTGGCAGAGGCCGTGATTCTTTCAAGACGGGTGCATTCTGATCCACATGTGGCTTCATGTTCAATGGGGCCATCGGAATGAGGGCGTGCTGGATTGGTGATAATCATTTGCTAAATGGCCTGTCTTCGCAGAATCTATCAGGCCTGAGAATAGGGAGGAATTGGCTTTATCAGATCTGTTGAGTCAAGGTTCACTGAAAGCCGACCGGAGAGGAGGAAGTTCCTTATGAGTCATTTCAGCGAACGCTCTTAAAAAACAGAAAGGGGAAAAGTATGAGGGTCATCTACAGAGGAGATCTGGACGGTGTAGTATGTGCGACAATCCTGATGGACTTGGGCCTGTGCGATAAACTTGTGCAAATCCATCCCAAGGACATGCAAGATGGAAAGGTAGACGTCACCAGTGAGGACATCATCTGCAATCTCCCCTATCATCCAAACTGCAACATGTGGTTCGATCACCATTCAAGTGAAATCGACCGGACAGAACTGCCTGCCGACTTCAAAGGATTAGTCGACGTAGCCCCCAGCGCTGCCGGATTGGTGTACAAGTACTTTCTCACAGAACATCCTGAGTTGGGGAAATACGATCAGCTGGTTCATGATACGGATCTGGTTGACAGTGCGAACCTCAGTATGAATCAGGTCAAGAATCCCACTGGCGCTGTTCTCTTGGGTTTCTTGCTCGATCCACGCACCGGTTTGGGACTAATCCATGACTTCGCCATCAGCAATTATCAGTGGGTGTCACAGGTTCCCGAGTTACTTACAAAACACTCCGTGGGTGAGATTTTGGAAATGTCTGATTCCCAGGAACGAATCAGGAAATACCACGAAATGCAGAAGGAAGCCGGCGAGTTTTACTCTGAGAATAGCCACCTTGATGGGAACGTTATTTTGACGGACGTTCGAGGCAAGAAGATTCCTCCGGCCAATCGTTTCTTGATCTACACCCTGCCAGGTCTTGACCGGGGAAACATTTCCGTGAGGATCGCCGACGGAAAGAAAGGAGAGTTTGACACCATTTCCGTGGCGCATTCTATCTTTGTCAGAACGTCTACCGTTGACGCCGGGAAGCTGTGCATGAAACACGGAGGGGGTGGCCACAAGGGCGCGGCCACCTGTCAACCTTCCCTTAAGGAGAGCGACAGAGTGTTGAGGGAGATTGTCGAAGCATGCAGGGAGTCAGGTTGAAACTGAAGGGACACGTCAAACATCAAGATATGAGGAGGTGATATGAGAGTCATCTATCGAGGTGATCTGGATGGAACAGTCTGCGCAGCCATCCTCGAGGAAGTGGGGCTGTGTGACGAATTGAAACAGGCTCATCCGAAGGATATGCAGGAGGGAAGAGTTGATGTTTCAGACCAGGACATCATTTGCAATCTGCCTTATCATCCTAACTGCCACATGTGGTTTGACCACCACTCCGGGGAAATTGATAGGACGCGGCTTCCGTCAGATTTCAAGGGGCTCGTGGAAGAGGCTCCCAGTGCCGCAGGCCTGGTGTACAAATACTTTTTGCCGGACCATCCCGAACTGAGAAAACTCGGGGAAATTGTTCGTGATACCGACCTGGTCGACAGTGCCAATCTGACGCTGGAGCAGGTCAAAGAGCCTCAGGGAGCAATCTTGCTCGGGTTCCTTCTCGATCCACGCACCGGTCTGGGATTAATTCATGATTTTGCCATCAGCAATTATCAGTGGGTGTTGCAGGTCCCCCATTTACTCACAGAGCATACGGTAGATGAAGTTCTGGCGATGCCCGACACCCAGGAACGGATCATGAAGTACCACGAGCTGCAGGAGACAGCCGCCGAGTTCTACTCGGAAAATTCCTACCTTGATGGAAATGTCATTGTCACGGATGTCAGGGGAAAGAAAATTCCCGCTGCCAACCGGTTCTTGATCTATACGCTGCCGAGTTTGGAAGAGGGTAACATTTCTGTTAGAATTGCCGATGGCAAGAAGGGAGAGTTCGACACTATTTCGGTTGCCCATTCCATTTTTGTCAGGTCCTCCACAGTTGATGCGAACGAACTCTGCAGAAAGTACGGTGGTGGCGGTCTCAAAGGTGCGGCGACCTGCCAGCCTCTACTGGATGAGAGCGATAAGGTTTTCAAAGACATTGTAGAAGCCTGCAAGGAGTGAAATAGGGTCACATCTTTGATAAATTAAGTATTGACAAGATCTCTCTACCCGCCCTTTATTTGTCCATAACTTTTGTTCTGAGCCATCATTTCTCGTAATCGAGGGGCAGCCAACATGGCAAGACCTTTACGCACCCCGCCCGAGCGGGACAGGTAGAATGTCCCGGAGCGTATTTCCATAATAGCGGACAGAGTTTGATTTAGATATTCACAAGATAGGCAAAAACCCCGAGAAGAATCAAGATGAGACCAGTCACCCTTTTTTCTCGGTGTTCCAAGAAGTTCCATTTCAGTTTTTCGATTCCTTTCAGGGCTGAATTGACTAAAAGAACCATCCCCAGAACGGTTGTGACCAAATAGACCGCAGTTACAGTCATAATTCCCAGCCAACCAAGGGAACTTGCGAAGAAATAATAGGCCTCTATTTCAATACATGGTGAAAAGAACATCGCCATAGTCAGAGAGGTAATAATGGCAGATTTCGATCTCCGGGAACCCACTTGATTGACCTCCAAATGATGTTTCAGGTGGGAATCCTTCACATCAATCATCAGGTAAACAGATCCGAGACCTACCAGGATAATAGGTGCGACAATGTGTGTGATGAATGCGTATGAGGATGACAACCTGTAACCCATCAGACCGATGACAATCCCGATCAGGATGGTGCTGGCTGTATGGGCAAAACCCGCCATAGCCGTTACACCCAGCGTTTCAGTTCGTGTCCATTTCTCCGCTCTCCCAATTGCGACCAAAGGAATCCAATGGTTGGGAATTAGAGCGTGAACGACACTCAAAATGAAACTACCGATAAATATTTGTAGGAAACCAATCGACATTGATGAGATTATTCAATTGACGTAATCGCTTGCTCCAACTGCATCATAACTACTTGGTCGGTTTCATTCTGTAACGCTTTGTTTAACGCGTTAAGAAATGTCTTTTGCTGTGTGCACTAATCGTATGTGATCCCGTTTGCTTTCTCCGTCAGAATCTTCCAAAGTACCTCCAACATTTCTTCTTGTTCGATCCGTTTACCATGCTCAGCCTCAACGGTGACGTGCAGCGCTCCAAGGTTCACACAGTAATCGCTTAGCATTCCCCGGTCTGGCGGATGTTTTGCCCTGAGGGCGACATTATGACCCAAGGAGGATAAGGCAGTAAACAGACTATCAGCAGTGACAGAAAAAAAATTGTCCGGGTCCCCCTGGCGATTGAGATACACTTCCTGGGTATCTTCTCCGTACCATTCTCCGGGATAAAAATCGTTGATCGTCATTTTGTATGGCGTATTGTTGTGAATTGCGATGATGACCATACCTCTTTGAATATTGAGCAGATCCACAATCGTGTCCCGGAAGGCCGCAGCGATGGCAAAGACTCTATCGGTGTTATTGTGGTAGTATTCGAGAGAGGCGCGCAGCCCCGCATCTGAAAACATACGGTTGGGATCGAACCGGTATAGCACACCCTCCAAACGTACTACCACTTCCCGGCCACGACCATGCCGTAACTCGATCAACCGACCACCGTGCTTTTCGATGAACGCCAGGCCCGCTTCGGCAGCGGTATTCTCGTTGTCATGGAGGTTCAGAAGCGTGACGTCTGCGCCGGGCTCTTCATACATATCCACCCACACTTTCTCTTCACCCAGAAATAAAGTATGCGTAGTCTTCGACACGGACTGCGTAAACCCAGCCTGCGCCACTAAATAGAGCAGACCGACCAAGTAGACATGGCTGTTTGGTTTCATCTGTGAACAATACTTTGATTCAACCCGATCCTAATTAACAGAAGGCCTGCCAAGAATCCTTGCGTAGATTTCCGATTGATCGCTTCTACCTCACTATTTTTAAGGGTAGATATTTCAACTAAACAACAATTGACAATCAGTTATCTTGCGGTATCCGTCCTCATTTTCGATTTCCACTGTGGCATGATGAATATTCGCCTGTTCACACAAATCGTTCACATCACTCTTGACCCTTACATATTCATTGATCGGTGTTTCATCGGAAACCACAGCACGGGTTGAAAGAATAGCAGTGCTATTTGTAGACAGTCCACCGATGATTTCCTCCAATTTAGGTTTTTATTTCTGTTTCGATTTCGACGGAGAACCATTTATGAAGGGCGGGAATAACCAGTAGAGTTAATGTTGTCGATGTTATCAGTCCTCCGACCACCATGGTTGCTAACGGACGTTGAACCTCGCTACTGATTCCTTGAGAGACAAAGAAGGGAGATCATCCCCATAGCAGCCTCCGGGCCGCCTTAAAGCTCCGTGGGGCGACGCTTCCCGACGAGACTAGGCCTATCATCTGTAATTGAACTGGAATTTAGCCTGAAAAAGCGGCGAAAACGGTTGATTCTGTCGCGAGGCTTCGGGGTGGGATCAGCTAGTCATCAAGATTTTGACCGCAGACGAGGAAGGAACATGAGTCTACGACCTCAGCTTTGTAAGGGCGGCGCATTCTCGACGGAAGAAGTAGGTCTGGTTGCAATTTGGTCTGAAAAACGGTTGATCCTGCCCCCTATTTTGGGGGTGGGATCGGCCATTCAATAGAAATCAACATATGTTTTCTGACCAAGATCGCTTTCAGCGGAAAACCCTTGGGGGGTGGAGGGTTTGTCAAATGAAGTTGCCACTCATTGTAGAACAGTTTTCGTCAATTTGAGTCAAGCAAAGTTAAATTACCAGTCCCCATTCTTTGGACCACTCTTCGTCTACCTGGTCAGATTAATTCCTCTGTCTGCCAACCGACAGAACCGGTTCTCCAGAGATACGTAAACTTATAGAAGCAATCGGAAGCGGACAGCTAGTTCGACCAATAACAAGAATCTGAGTGATATTGCGAAGGGAGACAAGAAGATGACGACGGCCCTTAAAAGATTCTCAGGCAACGGTCACTGGCTCTTACGAACGGCATTGGTAGTAAGGTGAGGCTTTCCAAAGCATAACAGGATATTGTTGGAGAAAAGATATGAGGAAATTCCCATTGCTCCCGGAAATTGCAAAAAGTAAAGGTGGAAAGAGTTTCCCCCTGGTCTTGTACTACACGATTGCCAGCATAGTGGTAATTGCGATAGCATCTTTTCTGGTCAACTATATTTTCGCTAAAATTGAATTCGGAAGGATAGTGCAAGTAACCGAGAGGAGAGCAATCCAAGAGGCTGATCACCTAAATACTCTC
>JAZGBI010000050.1 GCA_036476315.1 Candidatus Neomarinimicrobiota bacterium
TCTGAGTACGCTAGCGTTCCAACCGTCCACCATAAATGAAGACATGGGAAAAGGCATGAGTGCTTCATGAATAGTGTAAACTATGTCTTGACACTAAAGTGTAAACCATGTCCTGATTTCACCCCAGCATCAAGTATCCAGTATCCAGCATCCAGCATCCAGTATCCAGTAACCAGCATCAAGTAACCAGCATCCAGTATCCAGTAACCAGCATCAAGCATCCAGTATCCAGTCTTTCTTACTTCACCCGCTGTATTGCCATCATCGTCAAATCATCCGTCTTGGAGGTACCTGACAGGAATCCAGTCACGTCTTTCAAGAATGCCTCTATCAGTTCCTGGGGTTGGAGCGTATGGAGTTCGCTTGCCAATCGAGCCACTCTGTCTTCTCCGTATTCATTCCCTTCCTTCCGTGCCTCATGCAAACCGTCCGTGTAAAGCAGTAGACTGTCACCTCTGCTCATTTCAAATTCATTGACTGAGTATTGACTATTGCAGAATAGACCAACGGGTAACCCTGTTGCCTTGAGCCTTGTGACCTCATTGCCCTGGGTAAGAAGAGGCGCCCAGTGGCCGGCATTACAGATCTCCACTATTCCGGATCTACTCAATTTGCCCAGGACCAATGTTGCGTGCTGAGGAGAAGGAGTACTCTCGCATACAAGACGGTTAACTCGCTCCATTAACTCACTTATTGGTAAGTCCAGTGCGACTAAGCTGTGAAACATGGCGTGCATATGTGACATGATCATAGATGCGGCAATTCCCTTGCCCGAGACGTCTCCGACAATGACGAGTGAGGCTCCACTATCATTATCTATTTCCACTAAGTCGCAGTAATCGCCACTCACTGGACCTGCTGGTTCATAATGATAGAAAACCTCCCAACCATCCAACACCAGATCGTTCTCCGGTAGAAGAGCATCCTGAATCCTGGACGCAAGACTTAGATCTCGCTCAAGCTCTTCCTTCTGGGAGGAGGTTAGGTGGTCCAGACATAAGCGAAGCAGTGGATCGACTTGGAGCCGATCGGCCTCAATGGCCTCATGACAATCTTCGCATACTCCATAGGTGCCGTCGTTGACTCGTTCCAACGCCGCATCCACTTCTGCCAAAAGGATGATAAAATCTGAGTTTTCGTCGAACTCGGAGATAGCTCGCTGGAGCCTGGTACGTCGTTCGACCAACTGAGTCTGAAGATCATCGTACTCATCGGCCATAATGTCTTCCCTTTCGTCCTAGCTCATGAAGTTTCTTCAGTTGTTCAGGAGTCAGCAACTTCTGAGCATCCAATTTTGACTGGATATGAGTCTTCCGGATTTCCATACGAAGTTCTCCGATCCGTTCAATCTTTGAGTATGGGGTCAAGTCTCCCCTCGTCCTGATTGATTCCGTCACACACGCGAGCGATTGCTAATCGTCCTCTTCGATGTGCGGAAAGACAAACGCGGCTCTTACGGGAGGGGGCATGGCCGAGTCGACTCCGCGGACGCTTTTCCAGATAATTTCATTGAATTGAATGTCATCGGCTGCGTCTTCCACTTCCAGATTCATCGCCATGGACTCTGTCCCCCCCCATGCCTGGGGAGGATTCTTTTCCCTGATATCTACCTGAGGGGGTCGATGGGTGTACGCTGTCAAATCACGCTTCATTGTGAAGCTGGCATACATCGGTCTTGCGGCAGCGTCAAACTGGCTCATGGGTTCCAGTCCAAGGATCAATTCCATTGTTCTTAGCATGCTGGCGGTAGAATAGAACTGACTGTCCACAATTCCCCTCTTGCAGTAAGGACTCACCACCAGAGCTACCGTCCGGTGCGCGTCCACATGGTCGGGGCCATTCTGGGCATCGTCTTCAACAACAAAGACGGCCATCTCCGGCCAGAATATGCTCTGGCCTAACGCTTCGACAACCATGCCGAGAGCAAGATCGTTCTCGGCCACCATGGCGGTGGGAGTGGGGTAGTCCGGCCGCGTTCCTGCTGTATGATCGTTGGGGAGTCTCATGACAATGAACCGAGGAAGTTCACCTTTTTCCTCGAACTGCTTAAGTTCCGCTATGAACCGATTGGCCCTGTCGATCTCGCTGTAGCTGAGATCATAGCTGCGAAAATAGGGATCAAAATGTCCCTCCAGCGATTTGACGGCGGCGGTTCCGGGCTCATCCGGCGTTTCCCCGTTGTTGATGAACTCACCGTAGCTGCGATATGTGACTCCCGCACCGGCGCATCTATCCCAGATGTACCCGGCCGTGGGCCGGGCAATCTCAAAAGCACCTTCGGCAGGGTAGCCCAGGGACCAGCGCCCATTGTGACCGTAGTGATTTGGCCACGATTTTTCCACAAAATCGGTGGCGTATGCTCCCATGGACCATTCATGTCCGTCGGCACTCACCTCCGACTCCACATAAAAATTATCCAGGAGGACAAACTCCTTCGCAATGGCGTGATGGTTGGGCGTGACCTTTTCAGGAAACAGGCAGAGACTTCGATCCCCGTTCCCTTCTCTGATGTCACCAAATACCTGGTCGTAGGTACGATTCTCTTTGACGATATACACACAGTATTTTATGGGTGAGGAGTCACCTAATCTGGCCGGGATGGGATTGTCCTGATCAACCGTGCCCGTTATTCGGTCCAGTCCAACATATGGTGAGCACTCATATGCCGTTTGAGTATATTCCCGCAGTTCATCCGCGTCCGGCCAGTCTATGATGGAAAGTGTGCCAACAAAGAGCCTGGCGATATACTCCGTTGTTGTCATATTTGGAATCCCGGGATTGGGACCGAGCGGATTCGCTTTTGATGATTGTCCCTTCCCGTTCGCTACGTAGATCTTCCCTGTCAAAGGATGAAAGCGGACAGACGTAGGGTACCATCCAACGGGGATGAAGCCGATACTTCTGGACGGTTCATCTTCTCTCATCTCGAAAACAGCTAGATTATTGTTGTCTGCGTTGGCGATCACGAGGTGTTTTCCATCTTCTGACAAGGCCAGGGAGTTGGGAGTGCTTCCCTCCGGCGCGCCTGGATAGAGGGCGGAATTCAACTTTTCAACGACCTTTCCCGTGGCGGTTTCTATGACGGACACAGTATTCTCATTTGCATTTGAGACAAAGAGTCTTTCACCACCTGTATCAAGACACATTTCGTTCGGATGATCATCTGTGGGAATGAACCTTCGAATCGTCCGGGAAATCAGGTCGATCTCTGCAACCTGAGCCTTACCCCAGAGACTGACATAGAGGGTAGTCTCAGCAGGACTCAGCACGCAGGAGTACGGATAGCTCTTATCGGGAAGGAGGAGGAATTGTATCGTCGATGTGTCCAGTGCGAGATCGACAATGCCCACGGAGTGATCTCGATTGTTGGCCACGTATAGTGTATTGCCATCAGATGCAACAGCGATTCCGGAAGGAAGAATCGTCTTTCTTTCCTCAAAGACGTCAATATCCCGGCGGTTGTTCAGGTATCCTTCGTTGAAATCAAACTGGTAGATGATATCATCTTTTCCCCCGGTGGCAAAAAGTCTCTTCCCATCAGGGCTGAACGCAATTCCGTACCAGAGGTTGTCGAGTTCCACCCGGGAGATGATCTTGTCTTCGCCCCCATTTTCCGAAACTCTGACGACGACAATCTCATTGGGTCCATAACCACCGTGCGTAATGACCAGAAACCTGCCATCAGGAGAGAATACCGTATTCAGAGGTAGATCACCGATGAGCATCTGTTTTCCAGACGGCTTCAAGGACCACTGGTTGGGCAAGAGCACCTTTCCGTCATCTGTCAGTCCGGGCAGCAGGCGCGGAGAGAGTCTGGGAGTGTCAACATGAACCGGGGTGGTCACACATCCGGCAATTAAACTGACAACAATGATGACAGTTGGGGTGAAAAACGACTTGCGGTGATTCATCGGCTCCTCCAGTTTCTTGTCATGATACACGGATTGACAGGGTGAGTTAACGGTTGAAATGTCACAACCCCAGGCAAATTTAGCAAGGTTTGTCAACAATAGCTGTCTGTTCCGGACGAGTTATTCGATGGGTTTCGTGATCTTCCCTTTACGGATAATCCCGTCATCAGGACATACAGATTCATCCTCAGGGTCACGAATTCCAATGGCCAGATAGATGCATTCTTCATCGAAATCATTATGAATCTGATGTGCCGGTCCCCCCGGCTTCATTGAGACGGCATCACCCGGACCCAGTTGATATGTCTCTTTGCCACATCTCAGCCTTGCGTGGCCACTGAGAAGCAGGAAGAATTCTTCCTCGCGTGTGTGGTAATGGAACTTTGACGAGACCTGGCCCGGTCGGAGGTAGCAGTAGTTGACACCAATGCGCTCGGCGCCTGTCGCCTTTGCGAGACGACGGCGTGAGCGATAGTCTTCCGCAGGTTTGTCCAGGTAGTGGAGTTCTTTTTCTACTTCGTTAAGGTTCTTAATAAACTCAGGTTTCGATTTCACGTTCAATACCCCCTATCGAACTAAGTAAGTCGCACTCATATATCATTCGTCCTGGCCATCTTCCCCCGATGGGACAATGGGTGAATCCGGGGCCGGATCAAACCAGGTCATTATTGTTCAAGGAAAATCGTTCCTATCTACCTCCAAAAGACTACTCTCCCCAGGATCCTGCGGATAAGCATCAAAATAGGGCTTTCTTCAGACAATTATCCAGTGAAATCAACTAGTTGCCTCGGTCCAATCTGCGACCCACGATGACCCGACATGACAGGTTATTGGATTATCGAGACTTTTCATTGTTTACATATTGTAAAGACTGTACATTTTTACAACATTTAGTACCTGAAGGAGGAAATGATCATGACCACCGTGTCCATTGTTGACATGCGCAAGCACTTCGCCGAAGTGATCAATACGGCTACTTACACAAAGGAACGGTTTGTTCTAATGCGTCACAACAAGCCCGTCGTCGCCATCGTGCCTATGGAAGACTATGAACTTCTTGAGGCCCTGGAAGACCGTATTGACATTGATGATGCCATGGCCGTGTTAAGAGATCCCGAGCGTGAGTTCTTGGATTGGGACGAGGTAAAACGCGAGCTGTAATACAGCCTGTTGGCCTCCTACCGCATAAAGATTGAAAGACGCGCGTTCAAGGCTCTGGCCACTATCGCTAGACGCTTCCGTACTAGAATTCGTAAGGCTATTGAGGGCCTATCAGAAGAGCCTTGGCCCCCCGGCGTAAGAAAACTCACCGATGAGGAGCGGCTTTACCGTATACGGCTGGGTGACTACCGAGTGGTTTATCAAATTCAAGATGAAGATTTACTGGTCTTGATTGTCAAGATCGGCCATCGGAAAGAGATCTATCGTTAAGAGTCTGGATCCGGGGTCGGACCAAACCAGGTTATTGTTGTTCATACCCCTGAAGGCCATTCTCCACATGATCCCGCGGATAAGTATCAAGTGGCAAGGATCAAGTAGCAAGTATCCAGTAACCAGCATCCAGTATCAAGCATCCAATCACCAGTGAACCAGTTAACCAATCAACCGGTATCCAGTCACCAGCATCCAGCATCCAGTATCTAGTATCCAGTCACCAGCAGACTTGACCCTTTCTTACAATTCTTACAATGGAAGAATTCTAATGTTTCGCCAGCGCACCTCGTATGGGGTAGGGTCATCGCCTACATCATGTACCTGCAGACCGATGATACCTCGAGCTGTCATCGAATCTTTGAAGTCCGCGCACGGAACCTCGTTAACCCAGGTCTTTATGGAATTACCTTTACATTCAACACGGTATCTGTTCCATTGGCCGTCCTTGAAAGCTTTGCTGGCTTTAGAACCGGATTCAGGTCGCCAGAGCATAAAAGCTCGACGTGCCTCATCGTAAACACTTCCGGAGCTACCGCTTTCTTCTGTTGCGATCTCTACTTGATAGCCATACACGCGGTCAGGGGAAATGACTTGCCTGTCTGGTTCTCCATCGTTGTCCCTGAACCAGTAGACTATTTCTTCGCTTGCGATCTGGCTCCTGAATTGTACACCTGAGTTCAATTCCGGATTGAGTAACACTTCAAATTCCAGGATGAAATCTCCGAATTCTTTGTCCGTGCAAAGAAACGTGTTCGGACTTCCCTTGACGGCGGTTCCAACGATGGTTCCATCCACAACCTCATATTTGGCAAAGCCGCTGTGCACTGACCAACCGTTTAGTGTCTTGCCATCAAAAAGGGCGATCCATTTCCCTTCGTCGCTGTTCCCATATACGGAGATTCCGGCCAGGGATGCTATCAGTGTGAGGGTAATCATCATTGCAGTTCTTTTTTTTCGCATGTTTCTCTCCTTAATCTTCCAGGTGAAAGCTGGTCCACCGAATTCACTACCCGAGAACCCAACCGTTGTGGTATTCAGGTCGAATATACTGCTCTGCCTCCGGATAGTTGGTCACCTGCATGTTTGGACCGTCCCAGTACAATTTTTCTTCAGTAAGCATTGCAACCACGCCCATGAGAACGACCTCTGTCAACGGACCAGAGTATTCAAAATCAGCACTCGCTCTTTTACCCTTCTCCTTGCATGCGCTTATCCAGTCTCTGTAGATACCTCCCACCCGTGGCAGAGTCTTGGGCGGAAGTTCATACGCTCTCATTCGTGTTTCGGGTATGAGACGTGGATTCCCGGCCCATCCGGGACACATGATTTTACCTTCGTCTCCAACGAACAAAATGCCGTTTCCGTAACTCTGTGGAAAATCACGTCCCGGTTCAAGCTCATCGGGTCTTGGGGGCATCAAGCCAGTGTACCAGGTTAGTTTCACTGGTGGCATCCCGCCACGTGCTGGGAACTGGTAATACACAGTTGATACAAAGGGTTTCTTGTTACGATCGCCCCAGGCGGAACGTGCCTGAACCCACTCGGGATAACCCAGATCCAGGGCAAAGAAGGCAGGGTCCATGTTGTGACACCCCATGTCACCGATCCTGCCCGTGCCAAAGTACCAGTAATCTCGCCATTTCACAGGTGTATAGTGAGGACTGTAAGGCCTGTACTCTACAGGACCAAGCCAGAGGTCCCAATCCAATCCTTCCGGCACCGGCACGCTCCCTTCGGGCACATCTTCCCGGCAGGCTCCTGTGTTTGGATCAGCACTCCAGGCATGCACTTCCCTGACATCACCTATGGCTCCATCACGTATCCACTCGTAGGTAAGGCGAAGTCCCTCATCACCATGCCCCTGAATACCCATTTGTGTGACGACTCCAGCCTCGCGTGCCGCTTCGGTTACTTTCCTGGCTTCATAGATAGTGCGGGCCAGGGGCTTTTCAACATATACATGTTTGCCCATCTGAATCGCGGCCAATGCTGCCACCGCATGTGTATGGTCAGGTATAGAGACGACAACTGCATCAATTTCCTTTTCTTTTTCCAGCATTCTGCGAAAATCAACATAAACGCGGGGGTCCGGATAGTCTTTTTTTGCCGGGTCATTTCCGTAGACCTCCTTGATCCGCTCGTATCCCGGTTTCCGTCCGCCCGGGACCTCGTGGTACGTATCGCTGTAATCCGCTTCCTCGGTGACATCAGCCAGCGCAATGATCTGGACATCATCTTCCTGCAGGAGATTCCTGAGATTGTGCATCCCCTGCCCGCCAGCACCTATCATGGCAATATTCAGTTTATCACTCGGTGGTGTAAATCCAGGTCCACCCAGCACATATCGAGGAACAATGGTTATCGAGGCTGCCGCAGCGCCAGCCATGTTAAGGAATTGACGCCGGGATAATTTGTCTCCTGCCTCGCGGTTCAACTTCTTCGTCTCCTTCGCCATTTTACACCTCATGTTTAGAAGTACTTAGCCTGATCTATTCATCAGCCACAAAGTTCGCGAAGATACCGCAATGACTTCAGCCCAAGTGTTCGAGTGTTCATGTGTTCGTGTGCTCATGTGTTCGAGAAAGAAGAAATGCTCACAGGACCCAAAGACTCGAACACGTCAACACCTTAACACTTAAACACCTGATCCTTGGTGTTCTTCTCCCTCCGCAGGACACCCCACGGGTCACAGGGACTCCTACGGATGTGGCCAATCTCATCTCAAGATCCTTTGGAAGATCCTGTGGATAATGTAGGTTAGAGAAGTCGATAGTAACGAAGGGGTCCAGTCTGAGAGCGAGTTGTCGACGGGTTCTGAGTCCGGTGAAGCGGTTGTTAGGTGTCACAACAACTTACTCATGCCCCTTCAAGAAAAAATTAAGAATGGATCGGCACCTCAAAAGTTTTTGCCCAGATTATCAAGCCACTTTTCGTTTCAATAAGAGTTAGACTTAATATGAATCGACTATCTTCAACAGATGCATAACCGTCGATAAAGCCTTCTACGCTAATAAGTTTTCCGATCTCCACCGCACTTCTTTCGTCTATCGTTCCTGACAAAGAAAGACCCTGTTCCTCCAGTAATTCGTTTAATCTCTCTCGGCTAACAACCTTGAAGAGGTTCAATGGGACTAATTTGGAAATGAGTTTTTGTCTAATCACTTCTACATCCAAACCAGCCGTTTGAGATCTAATTTGCCATACTGCCACAGAATTAATGTCCAGTTCGCTATTCGATAAATCCAAAACTGCTTCTTCGATTATTTGATCTAGGGCTTGTCTTGACTTGATCTCTTCCTCCTGATCGGGGGAGCTGGATGGTATTGATTCCATCATAGGTCCATCCCTTTTCATACCCATCCTCATGCAACCGGCTAATAGAAACGCAATCAGAATAGAAAAGGGAATAATTCTAATTTTGCCCGGACTTTCTTTCCTCATTACTTTGTTATTCCTTCAGCTCAAAAGCTCTCCTTTCATTTCCTCAAATTCTTCTTTTGTAATCTCACCTTTAGCATATCGTTTCTTCAGTATATCCAAAGCTGATCCTGAGCCTGTGCTTTCGATATGATGCCTGTCAGAATCCTGACTCCAGGGAGGTTTGAAACCGCCTCCACGACCGAAAATACGGGAAACTACAAACAACATTATGATCATCATCAGCAGAGGAAATATCCACATCCCACCACCCCAAAAACTTTCATGCCACATTTGTTTTACTCCTCTCTTTAGTTATTTCTCGAATGGCTAACACATATAGTATACTGAGTATTTATTGTAATTATCACCCTCAAAATTATGAATTCTTCCTCGAGTAAAACTTTCAGTAAAACTAATCACCATGTCATAAAAAGAGGGGTCAAATCTGCCTTTGACTCCCGGATAGTTTAACAGTCAATTCCTCAACACGCCTCTTAATATTTTTGACCTTCCGAATCTCTTTTTGTGGAATGCCAGGGCTGAGCAAACCAGGTTATGGTTACTCAAGGGAAATCGATGCAATCTAACTCCAAATGACTACTCTCCACAGGATCCTGCGGATGGGCATCAAGATAGGACTTTCTTGACACAATTACCCAGTACAATTGATCAGTCACCCTGGTCAGACTCTATCTCTATGGATAGTCCGAATCTTGTAGCTCCCACTTGAAGAAAGCCCCTCGGTAGGAGGGGTTTTGCTTGACACTTATCTACCGGGGCTCTATCATTTCATGTCAAATCGTAACACCTGTGTTCTCAATTCGCAAACTCAGCCTGATTCCGACCCCCAACTTCGAAAAACTTAGATTCATGAAAACGATTGGGATCTATCTATCTCTCAATCTCATCCTTTTTTTGTCGGGTTGCACCTCGGAGAATCCCGACGAAAACGAAAATAGCTTTCCGGTAACCAATAATTCTCTGGTTGATCCCGGAGCCACCGCTGAAACAGTCGCTCTTTACGGGAATCTTCAACAACTCGCAAGCGAAGGTGTGATGTTTGGACATCAGGACGACCTTGCCTACGGTATCGGTTGGTGGGCAGAGCCTGGTCGATCAGATATCAAGGACGTGTGCGGAGACTATCCCGCTGTATACGGGTGGGATCTTGGCGATATTCAGAACGAAGACAATTTGGACGGCGTCAACTTCAGCAAGATGATTGACTGGATAAGAGAAGCCTACGACCGGGGTGGGATCATCACCATCAGCATGCATCTTGATAATCCGGTCACTGGTGAGAATGCATGGGACAATACGGAGGCGGTATCCAAGATTCTTCCGGGTAAATCACATCACATGAAATACCTAGCCACACTGGACATGATTGCAGATTTCCTGGAGGATCTCAAGACGTCGACCGGGACTTACATTCCCGTTATTCTTCGACCCTATCACGAACACAATCATACATGGTCGTGGTGGGGTGCTGAGAGCTGCACCGCAGAAGAATACAACGCACTCTGGAAGATGACTGTGGAATATCTTCGCGATGATCGTGAGGTACATCACCTGCTCTACGTTATTTCTCCACAGGAAATTGAGAGCACCGATGACTACCTGAAGCGCTATCCGGGCGATGACTACGTAGATATTTTGGGACTGGATTACTACAAATTGTGGGATATATCTTCTGTTACTGATCTGGGAAAAACTCTGGCAACCGTCGCAACACTGGCGGAGCAACGGGGGAAAGTGTCAGCATTGACGGAGGTGGGTATTGAAAATGTCCCGATCTCGGACTGGTGGACCAACTACCTTTTAGAGGGAATCAACTACAATGATCAGTCGAAGAAAACCGCCTGGGCCCTGGTTTGGCGCAATGCTTCAAAAGATCATCATTTTGCACCGTATCCCGGACACGCCAGTGAAGAAGATTTTCTCAATTTCTTTAGTGATCCATTTACTGTCTTTGAGAATGACTTACCTGACATGTATGAGTAGGATGACTCCACAATCTGCAAAGAGAACGTCAAGTGGTCCTCTATCAGTTCTTCTCTTGTGATCTGCATACCTGGTTAATCCCGGGTCGGATTGAGCTATGTTATTGTGACTCAAGGGAAATCATTTCCCAAATGATCCTCGCAAGGATCAGCGGCTTCGAAAAGCCAGTCCATCCAGACAATAGTCTTGGGAAAACATCTGGAGATCAGAATTGTATTCCGAAAAAGGGCGAGGTATCTGTCTCCCATCCAGTAAACTGACCCATATCATCACCAGTTCGAGTTTGTACTATACCGGCGAATAGTGACAGTCTATTGTGCAACCGAAAGACCAGACTTGCCCTGGTTTCCAGGGCTCTTGATACTTTATCCTCCCAATCTCGATCATCAAACAGATCACCACTATATATAGAATTACTCCCAATATCTAACTCCGCGAAAAACGACGGTGCCGGCAAAGAGAATCGAAAACCCATATAGTATCCTATGGATGTTTCATCCTCATCGTCAGCAAAATTGCTCCCACGACCCAGAGACATGATTGTATACCAGTAATCATTGGGAGCAAATTTTATACCAGCATTCATCTCCATTGCTCCTCCACTCCAGCCGACTCCGTGCACACTTCCCGCTTTGGAAATGTTCACAAGACCAATAGCTAGACCATTAAGCTCTCCAGAAAGATTCACTAAACCGATCTGGATACCATTAACCTGATCTGCACTATTCACAATGCCGGCAATCTGTAGTCCCTCTAATTGTTTCGTATTATTGGAAATACCTGCAACTTGGATACCTCTAAACGAACCTTCTACCTTACTGGTAATACCTGTCGTTTGAATCCCCAGGAAATCAGATCCAACAAAACTGTAAATCCCAACATCCTGAATACCTATGAAACTACCCTTCGTCTTACTGTAAATACCTGTAGCCTGATAACCTGAATAGTCTCCTTCGACTGTGCTGGAAATTCCAGTTGCGTCATATCCAGTGAAGTCATATTTGACATGGTTAACAAATCCACCTATTTGAAGCCCCTCCACTGAGCCGACTCGACCGGAAATAATGGTCAGATGGAAGTGTGTTCCCAACTCCGCAAAGGGATTCATTGTCGGATCAGCACTGTCAAGAAAGGAGAATAGAAATGGTATCACCTTTGTTGTTTCTTGTTCAGGAACAACTCCATTTTCAAGCTTCCCAGTGTCTACAGCCAGAACTCTGGACAGTGATGTGATCACTAATGCAACTGTAACCAGTTTGATCTTCACAGTTCGATCTCTCCCATTTTTAATCTGCAAATAACACGTCTCGTTGTTATCCAAATCATAATCTTATTGAACCACTCTCCAATCCTATCAACAAATTTCTCATTAACTGTTGCTGATATTAAGACCCTTTTCTCAAATACTTGACTAATCTCTTCGAGCGAGTGTCTCCTTGGAAACAAATCGCTTGTACATTCTCATACTTTCAGCTATAATTATCGCGTCGGCGCTCGAGGCCATTATCATTAAAATGCTACGAATGGAGGTCGTGATGAAAAGAATACTTGCTGGCATGACTGCTCTTTTGGTATTCAGTATGTTCAATTCCGTTTCGTATGCCCATGGTGATATTGAACTTCATACTACTGACAGATGGGACGAATGCTCCATGCAACTTGATCCTTCACTTACCCAGGGCGCGTGGCACCAATTTACTCAGGAGGCCGGGATCATGGCAGTTTTTAACCCATTGACCTCAGCAAAACCTTTGGGCAAGTGGAATTTCGATATTGTTCTAACACAGGGTTGGTACCCTATTGATGACAAAGACGCCGCCTGGAATGATACCTTTGTCCATCCTCATTCTACTCATTGGCTCTATGGCGAGGTATCTGACGACCCTGATCAAGTCTCAAAGAATCATGCAGGATCTTCCCATGTTCTCGGTCTTCCTCTACCGATGGTTAGATTGGGAGTCAGTGAACGGATGGACGTCGGCTTTTACTACATACCGGCTCCTGGTGCCAATTATTCTTTCCTTGGAGGACAGCTGCAATACAACTTCCTGAATGATGCAGAGAAAAACCTGGCCGCAGCCGTAAGGGTGAGTGCCGGTCAGATTGGCAAAATTGAGGACTTTGATCTCAGCACATACTCAGTTGATGTTATCGGGACCAAAGATATCTTGACAAGGTTCTCCAGCTACGCGGGATTGTCAGCCTACCTGGTGCGCTCACATGAAACCACTTCTGCGGTAAACCTTGATAATGAAAATGTGTTTGGCCTGCAGGGAAATGTAGGCGTCAGCACCCTGCTTTTCTCTCACTTGAAAATAGGTGCACAATTAACAGTTGGGGCATTAACATTCCCCTCAGTGGTATTGGGTTTTAGCAGGTAAATCTTCTCGACAGAATTCTCCACTCGACGAAATCCGGAAAGTCCGATCGCGAAAAGACCGGGGTGGGGTGATCGAGGTTTTCCCACTCAACCTTTCTGCGTAGAGGGATCAAATCCGCCTTTGACTCTTGGATAGTCTAGCAGTCAATTCCTCAACACGCTTTTTAATGTTTTTATCCTTCCGAATCTCTCTTTTCACTCTTTGTGTGGCACTACTTACTTAATCCCGGGTCGGACCGAGCCATGTTATCGTTATTCATATCCCTTTTTCACCTCACTTTTGATGCAGCCGGTGGCACTGCCGCTCCAGAGCAGCTACAGCTTACAACAATGGGGTAGTGCACGTTTGGAACAATAGCCTTGGATCCGCAAAAAGGAAGGAATCCACGATGAAATATCGAAGACTCGGTCGTACGAATTGGGAAATCAGTGAAATCGGCTATGGAATGTGGGGCATGGCAGGATGGACCGGTTCTGACGATGACGAGTCGATGCGTTCTATGCAACGCGCCGTCGATCTCGGATGTAGTTTTTTTGATACCGCCTGGGGCTATGGTGAGGGTAAGAGTGAGAGTTTGCTCGGCGAACTGGTGCGGGCTAACAATGGAAAAAAGCTCTATACGGCGACAAAGATGCCTCCCAGGAACTTCAAGTGGCCAAGCAAGCGCGGACATTCGCTGGAAGAATGTTTTCCTCCCGATCACATTCAGGAGTACGTCGAGAGAAGTCTCAAGAACTCCGGACTGGATTCCTTCGACTTGATGCAGTTCCATACCTGGGAAGACTCGTGGCTGGAAGATGATCGCTGGGTTGGAAAAATGAACGACCTCAAAGCCCAGGGATTAATTTACGCGATTGGGATCAGCATCAATCGTTGGGAACCATGGAATGGAGTAAGAGCGGCCAGAAGTGGAATCATCGATACCGTGCAGGTGATCTACAATATCTTCGATCAAAATCCGAAGGACGAACTCTTCCCTGCTTGTCGGGAGCATAACGTTGGCGTCATCGCAAGGGTGCCGTTTGATGAAGGGACATTTACCGGCACGCTGACCAGGGAAAGCAGCTGGCCGGAAGGCGATTGGCGCAATACCTACTTTGTTCCCGAGAACCTCAACTCCAGCGTGGAACATGCGGATGCGCTCAAACCGTTGGTTCCGGATGGCATGACAATGCCTGAAATGGCGCTGCGCTTCATCCTCGCCGAGCCAACCGTGAGTACGATCATACCCGGGATGCGTAAGCTAAAGCACGTCGAAATGAACATCGCCACGAGTGACGCGGGGCCGTTGGACCCTACCTTGATGAAGGAGTTGGAGAAGCATCGTTGGGACCGGGAGCCGACAGCCTGGTCGCAATGATTTTGATGATCCCGCGGTACGGTTTCAAGAGATGGTTGACACACGAATGTCAGGACATGGTTGACACTCAACGACTAAACTTAGGGCATAATGACAAAGGAGATTACTGCCATGGGAATACGATTTCAGCGCTATGATGTAAAAATAGTCTTGACTAAACTTACATTATAGAGTTACTTTAGTCAAAGCTAAGGGGACATTATCCGTGAATCTGTATCGGAGACACCTTGAAAAAACCGTCGTGGATCAACTGGGCAATCGGCGGGCCCTCTTTATCTTGGGAACCAGGCGAGTGGGAAAAACTTCTCTCCTGAAGCGAGTTCAGGACAAGATCAACGAGGAGAAGACCCTCTACTTCGATCTGGAAAACCTCAATACTCTCGCTCTGTTCAAACGTGGAATAGATACGTTTATGAACTGGTTTGACGCTCAGGGATACCCCAAAGACAAACGATTCATCCTGTTTCTCGATGAGATTCAATACTTGGACGAATTTTCAAACTTCGTGAAACTGGCTGTGGATCACCACTCAGATCGAATGAAACTGATATTGAGCGGTTCATCAGCGGCGCAAATCAAATACAAGTTCCGTGATTCTCTAGCAGGAAGAAAATTTGTTTATACCCTTTACCCGTTGACATTTCGGGAATTCCTGATATTTAAGAATGAATCAAGGATGGTGGATCTGCTGGGTGGGGACAAGAATTCTGTTCAACATGAATCCCTCGCGTTTTTTCATGATAAACTCAAATCTCTTTACTCCGAATTCTTACTGTTTGGTGGGTATCCCGAAGTTGCTCTCACGGACTCACAAAAAGATAAAGTGAACATACTTGAAGAATTGATCCACAGTTATGTGTTAAGAGATATCCGGAACCTCTTCACCATTGAACATATTGATGCCTTCAACAAACTAACTCAGATAATCGCGATCCAGAGCGGACAATTGTTCAACTCTCAGTCGATTTCAAAAGAGATTGGTATCGACTACAGAACAGTAAATAAATACCTTCAAATCCTCAGTGATACCTTTATTGTTTCTCTCCTAAAACCCCTTTTCACGAATAAGAAGAGAGAGCTGAAGAAGATGCCCAAGGTCTATCTTCTGGATACGGGAATTCGGAATATGCTGCTGAGTAATTTCAACCCCATTAACTTGCGGACTGACAGGGGAGAGTTACTTGAATCGGGAGTCTTTTCCGCCTTGTGGAAGAGATTGAATACCCTGGAAACCTTGTACTATTGGCGTACTAGAGACGGAAAAGAAGTGGACTTTGTTCTGCAAAAGGGTGTGGACTATATCCCCTTTGAAGTAAAAAAGAAAAAGACGGCGGTGAACCACCTGTTAGCGTTCAGTGTCCTTTACGACTCACCAGAGAGAAACCTGGTCAGGTTTGATGAAGAGAAGATAGGCCAGAAAGGAAAAGTATCCATTGTTTATCCCTGGTATTTATAAGTGGAGGTCACGGGGTGTTTTATCAAATTTGGCCCATTTCTTCACTCGCCTCCACATTCCGGTGCCAATCCATTTGTCCAAATCAGCAAGAATACCCTCAATCAATCCAAGAATATCTTTATCACTCACCTTCTGCCAGTGTTCGTCTACAATGGCGCCGTGCTGTTTCATTATCTTACTTAATAATGCTGCGGTCAATGCTAAATCATCAAGATATCCGAATGGTCCAAGAATAAAATCTGGAATAAGATCAATCGGTAATATCCAGTAAGCAACCAATCCTCCGAGCTTGATTTTGATATCATATGGAATTCGGTCATCTTTTACTAATTGCCAGATCACATAGAAGAAATCTGGAATGGCCAGGATATATTCAACATACTTGTGTGATCTACCATCATCTGATTTCTCCCAATCCTGGAGGCGTTTTCTCAAATGTTGGTAGAAATCACGTTCTTGAGTACTCATATTGTTCT
>JAZGBI010000051.1 GCA_036476315.1 Candidatus Neomarinimicrobiota bacterium
GTCAACGATTTGGGTGGCACGCCCGCCGAGCTCTATCCCAATTACGAGACAATCGTCGAAGTCCAGGGCCTCTATACGTATATCTGTGGCGATGAGCCGGCAGATTGGCTCGATGAGGGAGACAAGAATCTCGTGATCTCGGGTGATGAATGGCTGAACAACTGTTACGACGGGTGGGTCGCTACCGATTACGAGGCTGGTGATTTCCTCTACGATTACATGGGTGTCGATCAGACCTATCCGGACATGAACGGTGCTGCCACGGGTGTGTCAAGATTGATAGCCGTAGACGATGATGAGATCTCCGGGGACCTCGCAGCGTTTGTCGCCGACTCTCTGCTTCTTAACTACGATCCGAACTATGAGATCGGCATGCAAAACTGGCTGGACGGCGTGGATGTAACAGACGATGCGACCTTATCGTACTGGGGAGTCAGTGGACTTATTGATACGCTTACTTTCGCTGCATCTGACACTGCGGATACGGTAGCTTCGGGGGTCTATATGGAGCTGGCGAATGGCAGCAAAACGGCGTTATTTGCCTTTGACGCCCTCAGTTTGAATACGATGGCCGTTGACGCGGACGCACTGCACGGAGCTGGGTACAACTGGATCGGTGTCTACCCCGAGGGTCCGATTCCTCAGGCACTGGAATGGATGGATGCTTTGTTTTTTGCATCGACAGATGATGATGTGGCACAGATTCCATCCCGGTTTGCTCTCCGTCAAAACTATCCGAATCCGTTCAACCCGGTGACGAGCATCAGTTTTGATCTCCCCACCGATGGTGACATTAGCCTGACGGTCTACAACATGCTTGGTCAGAAAGTGGCCACGCTTGTAAACGAGGTTCGGACGGCAGGCAGCCACACGGTGACCTGGGACGGTACCACGGATGCTGGTATAGCGCTAGCCACGGGTGTTTATCTCTACCGGATTGACGCCGGTGACTTCGGTGCGACCAAGAAGATGATTCTGCTGAAGTAATTCGTTCTGCAGAAGAATGGAAAAAGGGCGGCCTTTAGGCTGCCCTTTTTTTGTAGTCGAAATACTTTATTGTGAAACCATTCCCAGGCCATTTCTCTTCATTCTTTTCGTACCTTTCTTAGCGTAAGAAAGGTACCGAAATCTCAAGATCCTGCGGAGAAGCTTCGGCTCAAAATAATCTGACTGGTGTTGGCTGTCGCCACGGGAATCAATTAAACTCCCCGACCTGCCAGCCACCTACAACGTGGGGCAGGCTGGCCAGTCGGGATCAAACAGTAATTCATCCTGATCTACGGCTCTGCCAACCCCTGTTCGCCAGATTATTTTAGGCCACCGGTGGTGCCGATGCATCGGCACCAAGAGGGAGACTTCCCTTCTTTTCTTGGTCTTGCGCAAGAAAAGGACAGTAAGGATAAGATTATGATAGCCTCTGAAAGTGGTTTTGGGCCATTTTTTGTGATGTATTCTTTGTTGAGAGACACTCCTGTTTTCCCTTAACTTTCTATATTCTTAGTGGGAAACAGAACTGGATTAACATACCTGTGAAAACAAGACAATGGGAGCAGAAAGAATGGCGAACTGTATAAACAGGACTGCCATCGCCTCTCTGGCGCTGGTGTGTATTTCCTGCACACTCAGAATGGGTGAGGATGATGTGGTAGCCATTGATGGAGAGGTCTTTTCGCGTGAAGCATTTCTTGCCGATGTGGGGGAGACGCGGTTCAGCAATCTGGATGTGGTTGAGAAAAGGGAGGTGATAGGAGAGTTTGCAGAAAGGGTGATTATTTCGATGGAAGCGGAGATGCGTGGGCTCCGGAACGGTGAGCTGACCATGAAAGCCGAAATGCGAGCCAGAGAGAATCTCACGGTCAACAAGATCTTTGAGGAAGAAATCTGGACTTCACTTCTTTCCGACTCCTCTTTAAGACTCCTCTATGAACGGATGGGACGGGAGATTGGGGTTCAGCATGTGGTGCTGACATTTGCGGGTTCCCACAGGTCGAAGTCGGACCGCCCGGAGGAGCACGCGTTGAGTCTCATCAAAGAGATCAGAGAAAAAATCATCCAGGGAGAGATGAAATTCTACGAGGCAGCCAAGAAGTATTCCGAGGATCCTTCAAGATACAATGACGGGCAACTCGGCCGGTTCAAGTGGGGCGAGCTGTTTGAACCTGTCCAGACTGCAGCATTTTCGTTGGGAGCGGGAGAAATCTCCATGACTGTCAGGTCCGATGTGGGCTATCACATCGTTCGGGTATCGGGCATCAAGAAATTACCCCGGAAACCGTATGAAGAGATGATACCGAGATTGAGGCAGTTCATCCGGAGCAACCAGGGCCATGAGTTCGACGTTGGAGTCAGGAATTTTGAGTCGATACTTCGGAATCGTTACGGGGTTACTTTCAACGACGACATGATTCGCGAGCTACTGGCCGAGATCATCCGTGTCCATCGCGATCACGACGGAAGCCCCAAGGTATCCGACATTACGCTGGTGGATCTTCCAGGAATCGTCTTTGTTGCGGGGGGAATTCCCGTGGAGCTGCCGTGGTTACAGGAGCGGATTGAGCTTCTCGGTTCCCCTCTTTCTGAGTCCCTGGTCATATCGGAAAGGAGTTTAACCATCACTCTGGAGCACATACTCTACAGATTCCTGACTAACCAATTCGCTGAGGAGACAAGAGGGGAAGAGTGGTTTGTCGAAATTGACAAAGCGGTGGAACGGAAGCGACCTGACATTTTGAAAAACATTTTGATAGAGCGGCTGTCAAAGGAAAATTCCGATGCGTCAAAGGATGAACTTATTCAACTGGTGACGGACAGGCACCGGGTAGACATCAATGAAGATTTTCTCGCATTATATGTGGATCCCGCTGAACCGACCGATGACGTTCAACCTGTAAAGTAACCTACCAGGTTCGCCACGGGGATCACTGGCCGTTGAAGATTGCATTCAACAAATCGATAAGTTCAGGGTGGGGAAGTCCCTGACCCATGTACCACTCCCCGTTTTCGTCCTGAATGATGAGTTCATAGTGGAGATGGGCCCCCTGCCGGGTACCCTCAGCCCCGTCGCTGGTGCCGCTGTTTCCACATAATCCCACCAGCTGCCCTCGACGAACAGATTTTCCTACCTGAATCGACTCATCAATCTGTGAAAGGTGGGCATGGATAGAAACGAGTCGCTTCCCGGGAACCATGTCTACCCCGTGGTCGATGAATACACTTCTTCCCAGAAGGATGTGCTCAAACACATCCGAGGGAGTATAGCCAATGAAAGATGCTTTTTTCAAGAGCGAGTCGCGGAATTCATTCGTTATTTCCCGGTAGTCGTGGTCGGCTCGCGTAACGATGCCGTCGGCGACACTTCTTACCTGTGATCCATACGGTGCGGGGAAATCGATCCCGCGATGGGTTCCACTTCGATAATCCCGTGGAGCATTGGGGAGGAGATTAGCGTCCTCCGGAACAGGGACATTGGGGCATGGAAGGAGGAGCGAGAGCTGCGAAAGATACGAAAAATCATGGACCACTCTCTTCACATTTTCGTATTTCTTCATTAGTTCTGAGGCCAGTCGAGCAATTCCCGATTGATCCTCATCCAGTATGATCGTGACGGCACGCTGGTCTGAGCTTATTTCACGATATGAGTACCGGAAAAGGTTACCCTCCCCGACAATATCTCTGAGTTCCCGACTCAGCACCCTTTTCAGAGAATCGTCTTCTACCCGGGGAAAGTACGTCTCGTAATCGATACGTCCCGCGGTGCTATGGAGAAGCTCCTCAACTGTCTCTCCAGGAGCCACTGCCCCGTGAGGGATATGAATGGTCACGATTCTCCCATCTTCCGAGAATTCATACGAGACCTCTTCAGATGGAGTTACGTCTTCGACCGTTGGCGGTTTAATGAAGTAGGTACACCCTGCAAGGAAAAGCAGGGACGTGGTCACATAAACGCGCAACATACTTGCTATTCTTAACCTGGATTATTCATCAGCATACTCTAAATAGATGCTAAGTGATACTAAAACAACTAGATATATGTTCATTCTTTTATTGCTGATGAATAATCCACCAAAGGCCGCCTTTGGCGGGGTTAACCCCGCAAGTTCAGTCCCGCCAAGGCGGGAAACATGCGGCCCAAAGGGTGATTAATTCATGAGAGGTCATGAATTAATCAGGTTAACTACTCCCGGTGTTGATGTGTGAATGGAGTTCCACCAGGGCCGAGGTATACGCCTGGATGGGATGAGCCTCTTTTGTCGCGACGGCCATTACGGAAAATAGAGACGATTTTGCGTAACTGTCCGGGTCAAAATCGGATGTGAAGTGGATTTCAACGGTGGGCAGAGAGACAAGCTTCAGAGTATCTAGAATATCGTATTGACCTTTTGCCCAGGGACCCGGTGTGAAGAGCAATCCATCTGCCCAGTTTCTGTTTCGCTGAATAAAGGTGATGGCCTTCCCGGGATGATGAGTCTGGAGTGTTTTCAGGGTAATCTCCAGTTCATGCGCCTTTCGTCTCAGTGCCGTGTCGATTTTGTCGAGGGTAACCCGGTCGCCCACCTGGGCAGAACGTACCCCTATGAGGTTCATGTTGGGCCCGTGTAGAACAAGTATATTCATGATCTTCTCAATTGCTGATTAGGTGAGTAGGTAACTGGTTAACCAGGTAATTGGTAACTGGTAAACTGGTAACTGGTTCACTGGTGACTGGATACTGGATTCTTGATCCTTGTTACTTGATCCTTGACACTTGATCCTTGATACTTGGCTCTTGTTTATCCCTTATCTCGGTTTTCATGATAATCTAGTAACATTTTTCGAAGGATGCTTCGCAAATGCAGTTACCAGGAAAGGTAAATCGTCTTCCCGTGAACCACCATGTCATTGGTGATATCTCTGATCAGCCGCGACTCTTCACCGGATCTCAACGTGTATCGGTCAATGTAGGGTATTCCTTTGTCTTTGTCCGTGGAATAGGGGACGGTCAGGGCGAGATTTCCTCTTGAATCAGATCGGGCCAACTGTATGTAGGGAAACCACCGTTCATAGGGAGTGTGGACGATACCCTGGATCATCACGTCGCCGCTTGAGGGCAATCCTGAGACCTCCACTTGACAACCGGGCACATATTCGTAGAGTTTTACGAGGGCTATTTCGGGTCCACCCTCGGTCTGTTCATCCTTGCCGGGGCTTTCCGCCACCAGGCGCAGCCGTTCCAGGGGAGGATGATAGGTGCCGCGGCGGTCCATGACCGCACCTCCGTACCTCCAGGTCAAGCGGTAAAGGACGGTGGGGAACATCTCGGGAGAGAAATTGATCCTTCTCATCGATTTTCCCCTCAGGGACGCGCCAGTGACGTATTGCTCAACCTGGTTCTCCTGAACGACGCTTTGAAACGTTCCTACCAGATCGCGCGTAAGAACGTATCGCACTTTGTTTTCATCTAGAATTTTCCAGGCTGTCTTGTTGTTCCTGGCGAGAAAGAACTCACGGAGTCTCCGGAGGTCACTGGCATGTTCACCAAAGTTGTCCGCGAGTGCCGGTCTGTGTCCGTAGTACTGGATGTAATGCCCCAGAGACCATTCAGCCAGGACACCGTATTCTGCGGGTGTCGTCGGATTTTCGTAGTGTGAGGTAGGAGGGGTGTTACTCCGAAGCCATTCCAGGACGGGATGGAGTTGTGTCAACAGATTGTACGTAATATCTTTTTCCCCAATGCCTTGAATGGAAGGGTAATAGCCCGCCGAAATAACCAGTGCCAGCACGGGGCCCGTTACCGCCTTTCCCCATCTGTCCATCAGATATTCCACCGCGAGCGCAACCATCAGCCCCAGAAGAAGGGCCAGATAGGGGAGGTATCGCATCTGCAGAGATCCCATCACGACGAACATGAGCGTGGCTACCAGAAGTAATAGCCGACGCTGGCGATAAAGTAACCACCATCCAACGGGTAGAATGAGAACGAGCCATGATATCTGCATGCTCACCTGGGATGCCACATCGCTAAGGGGAAGACTCAGAAGTGATTGACTCTCGCCGATATGGGATTGCCAGCCCGACCAGGCTCCCAGAACGTACTGGGCTCCGGCCACTGTCTCCCGCCAGAGGTAGACCCCAACAACCAGTGTCATCATGACACTGGCAGAGATAATCGAAGTTCTATATTTCCCGGAGAGCTTCGCACGGGACATTATGAGCCACAAAGTGGTGTAGAAAAGCGTGGCTTCTGCCACTACCCATGGCTGAAATCCGCCGAAATGAGTATGAGCCAGGGGAACCCCCTGGAAATGGCTGAAGATCCCCAATGGGAGGATGACGATGCACGCGATGGCATTGATGGCTATTCCCAGGCCCCACACGTCTTTTCGTTCCTTCCAATAAATGGCAAGTAGGGTTAAGAAAATTAGGGCTTCCAGGAAGAGGAGCCCGTGCTGCACCAGGAGTCCCAGTCCCAGGTAAAGCCCGGGTAACAGGCTCACCCGGATTGTCTTCCGGAGATCCCGGTTTTCTGTAACCCTTGCCAACGCACGCGAGAGGCTGTCAAGAAAGAGTATCATAACCAGAAACTCGGCAGCGTGATGATCCAGCTGGCCCAGGTAGCTGTAGGAGATTGTTGTTGGGAGTAAGGCCGGTATGAGGGCGGCTCCGCAGGCCAACCATTTTCTCTTTGGCCACAATCGAAGTCCCATGCGATAGATGACGCCACAGGTTACCACCATCAAAAGCGGCGGAATGAAAACGAGGAGCTGGAGGGGAGAAAAAAAGCCGGGCACCAAGCTTATGATGGACCAGAGAGCCGCCAGGAAAAGGTCATAGAGCGGAGGCCAGATGATGTGTGCCCCGTGAGGATGATTAATATAAGAGTCAAACAGGGGTATAGAGGGAAAGTTCTGAACGATGAGCTCGACGCGGCGGAGGTGGTAAGAGGCATCGGGATCTCTGATGAGGGGACCCTTGTCGGTGAAAGTGGATTTGTAGTAGGGTGCAATACGCAGCCCCAGCGTGACGACAAGGATGATCAAAAAATAAGGGAGATGGTGGGAATAACGGTTTTTCAGTTCCATAACCTGAAGCCCAGCTAATAAAATCAACAGCTTACGAAGCTCTGGGACCAGAACGTGACCATACTGCCAACGAAAAACGGTTGATCCTGCCCCCTTTTGGGGGTGGGATCGGTCTTTTAATAGAAATCAATATATGCTTTGTAACCGACTTTTGCTCGGGCGAAAAACCGGACGGGGGTGGGGGGTTTTGTATGTAAGTCGGACTCACATTGTGGGATAGTTTTTCTGTTGTGTTTAGTTGCGTGCAGGATAAAGTTTCGTAGCGGTTCTGGCCGAGATAGAGAAACAAATGTGAGAAAACGTAACGCAACAAATAGCATAAATCTTGAAAGGATTGGTAAGATCGTAAACATGACCCAAGAAGAATTAGAACAATCACTAAACGAGTTGCGCGGATTACCTGATGAGACCGAGTGGGTTGAGTTTAAAGTCAACAACTACAACCCCAGGATAATCGGAGAATATATTTCGGCATTGTCAAATTCTGCCTGCTTACACGATAGAGCAAACGGGTTTTTGATTTATGGTATTCAAGATAAGACCCACTCTGTTGTCGGCACGAGTTTCAAACCCAAACAGACCAAGATCAAGAATGAAGAATTGGCTCCTAAGACAATTACGTCCAAGAATTGATTTTTTGATTTATGAATTTCCATATGCTGGCAAATCAATCGTTTTGTTCAAAATAGATGCCACAACCAATACGCCTGTAGAGTTCAGGGGCGAGGCTTACATCCGAGTTGGTTCTTACAAGAAGAAGTTATCAGACTTCGAGGAGAAGGAAAGGAAGATTTGGAAAAAGCAAACTGGGTATGACTGGTCAGCACAGATCTGCCAAGATGCAAGTATTGTTGACCTTGCTCCTGACGGTATCGTCAAGGCTAAGAATGAATTCATACAAAAAAATCCAAAATTCTCAGAGGATCTGTCAAACTGGGACGACGTAACATTCTTGAACAAGGCAAAAGTCACAGTTGGCGGGCAGATAACTAACACGGCCGTCCTTCTTTTAGGTAAACCTGAGTCGGAGCGATATCTGCTACCCTCTTTGGGACAAATCACTTGGGTGCTAAAAGACGAAAAAGGTATTGAGAAAGATTTTGAGCATCTCCAGCTCCCACTCCTGCTCAATGTTGATTACGTGCTAAATAGGATTCGCAACCTCCAGTACCGCCACTTACCAGATGGGACCCTATTCCCGATTAAGATTAGTCAATATGATCCATGGGTCATTCGGGAAGCCTTGCACAATTGCATTGCTCATCAGGACTATGAATTATGTGGCAGAATTAGTGTTGTCGAAAAGCCAGATGAATTGATTTTTTCGAATCTTGGCAGTTTTCTGCCTCACACTGTTGAAGCGGTCATAACACAAGATGCACCTCCTGCTATCTACAGAAATCGTTTTCTTGCACAGGCGATGCTTAATTTAAACATGATTGATACCATTGGTAGCGGAATCAAGAAAATGTTTCTTACACAGAAGGAAAGATTTTTCCCTCTCCCTGATTACGATTTGACGGAACCAGAGCGAGTAACTGTAAGAATACAGGGTAGGATTTTGGATCAAAATTTTACCCGCATATTGATCAACAATGTGGATCTGGAGTTATTCACAGTGATCCTTCTTGATAAAGTTCAAAAACGTTTGCAGGTCTCAAAAGAAGAGCACGGATTCTTGAAGTCAAAAGGGCTTGTTGAAGGAAGATATCCTAATTTGTTTGTAGCCTCCAAGATTGCATCGGTTGCAGGTGAAAAGGCTAAATATATCACGTACAGGGGCTTTGATAAAAAATATGGTAATTGGTAACGAAAGTTGCACTTAGTTTTGTCATATCTAATTGGAATTTAGTATGTTACAAGCATGCGGAAATGTCCTCGCTGCAAGGGGTCCAAATTTTGGCATTTGAGAACCGGTCAAACACGGTGTAGACAGTGTGGTTTGACGCGCTTTCCAACCCGTACTTACTGTCAGATGAGTCGTCTTTCCCCTTACTGGAAGGGTAGACTTGTGGAGTACTTTTGCCTTGGCGTCCCCGCTTATCGACTTCGCTTTCAAGTTCCTATCAGTCAAAAAGGGATTCAGCGTTTCTACCGCATCATGAGAATGTGTATCTATCAACATACGGTTCAGAACCTATCTGAACTGTCAGGATCCATTGAGCTGGATGAGACCATGTTCGGTGGAAGAAAACCGGGAAAACGGGGTTGGGGAGCTGAGGGTAAGATCATTGTCTTTGGCATGTATAAACGGAACGGCCTCGTCGTGACATTCCCGGTACCCAGCCGCGGCAAAAAGACTCTGTTATCACTCATTACAACGCATACCAGGCCAGGCAGTTTGTACTACACCGATGACTGGCATGCCTATGGTTCTTTATCCATTACGGGTAATCATGTGGTTGTCACTAAGGAAAAAGGGAAGCCCAAAGGGAGAGCCCATCTTAACAGTATTGAGGGGTTTTGGAGCTACGCCAAACATTGGCTCTATCAATACCGTGGTGTCCTTCAATCCCATTTTCCCCTGTATCTCAAAGAAATAGAATGGCGATTCAACAACCGAAGAAACAACTTGATTCCCCTGTTAAGAAAAATGATCAAACACACCAAACCTCATTACCCCTTAGTGCAACTTTGGGTGTGAATTACCAAAAATATTATGAGGATTTGATTATTGCCTTCGTTAAGAAGCATGGATTCGCTAGTAGGAGCGATATCGATTACCTAATACTGAACAAGTTACCTGATATTTTGACGGACGATCAAAAGGAGAGAAAGATCGCCAACATGCTTAGTGAGATGAGAAGAAAAGGCTTGATCAGAAACAGTGGCTCGAGAAAGCGTCCCAAATGGGTATTGACCTCCAAGTAGACAGTGGATCTTTAAGTAATAAATAAGTAATAAAAATCAAAATCGTAGTAATAAGAATTCCACAACCATCTGTAAATACAATTACTTATGGATATATTATATGAGTCCACTTAAGAAAAACACGTCACAAAATTCAAATTCTTCGATACTTTTATGGCATAATTAGCTTTCCTCGCTTAGAAGTGCTTTAGAACGGCTTCTATGCGCATTCCAGAGCCAGTATTCCTAAGGTTGAACCCCCCTGGACATAATGTTTTTAGATGGAAAAAAGTCTAATTGAAAAGCCGGACGGTGGTGGTGGCCTTTTCTCGCCAGAAAACAATTGCTTCAAGTAAAGAAAAATGATCAAACACACCAAACCTCATTACCCCTTAGTGCAACTTTGGGTG
>JAZGBI010000052.1 GCA_036476315.1 Candidatus Neomarinimicrobiota bacterium
CTTCGTCCCGTTTGTGGGTAGCTATGACCCATCTGTTCAACTCAATCGGTCTAAGTTCTGGCCAAATCATTTGTTGATTCACGATCCTACAAACGTAGCCGTACTCATTCAGTAGCTGAACACAGTCTTCCTCAAGCTCGTACGAATGCACTTCAATAACGAAACGCGGCCTGAATCGTTGAATGACCACCCGGGAACCTTGTAGTATCTCAGACTCAGCGCCGTCAACATCTATCTTAATAAAATCAGGCACCCTATCCTCATCGCGGACCACAAAATCATCCAGAGAGGTCGTCATTCCCGATGATTCAGCACCTATCCTTGTGTTGTGGAGTTCAAACGTTATCGGCAAGTTCGAGTTCCTTTTTATCGTCAACTCCAATAGCTCGAAGAGCTCATCCTGGGGTTCAAAGGCAATTACCTTTCCCATTCTTGTCAGTCTAGCGAGTGCCAGAGTATAATAGCCATATGCGGATCCTATATCGAAGCAGGTAAAGTCCTTCTCAACCAGCCTCTTGACATACTTAGCGATCTCGATTTCCTGAATTCCCACCCAGGTCCGCAGTTGGTGTTGTGGATTAATCGGTAAATAGCATCCTCGAGCCAATCCCCAAAGCACCTTCCGGTACCTTGTGTTATCTTCCGCCAATATATTCTTGAGAAAATGGAATAGATCTTGGGTGATCATTTCCGCACAAGTTTTCCTTGTATGTCTGTATAATTCGACGTCCGTAATCATCCCATGTGAAACCTCCCCGCACTCGTCGAAGGGCATTCTCTCCCATCTCCCTGCAAGCGTCCCGATTCTCATATAAATAAATCAGTTTTTCCTTAAGCGCTTCTATATCCCGGATAGGTAGAATGAAGCCATCAACGCCGTCCCGAACAATGTCAGCACCCCCCGTGTTTGTCGTGCAGACCACAGGCAGCCCACATGCCATCGCCTGGGCCTGAACCATTGCCATCCCTTCCTCCAACGAGGAAATTGAAAACACACTCGCACGAGCATAGTAATCCACCAGTTGCGATTGTGGAACAGAATCGATGTGTCGGAACAAACCCTTGTAGCGTCCAAAGACGGATTTTATCTCATCCTCAACCGGTCCAACCAGAAGCAACTCCGCATCCGGTAAGTCCAGCTCTGTAAAGGCCTTGAGAAGGTAAACAGTTCCCTTTCGAATGCTCTGAGCTCCTACATTGATGATTCGAAACACACCGTCTTCTGTGGGTAACGGTCTAAATTCTTTGAGGTCCACGCCATAAGGGGTATGAATCAGCTTTTCTCCAGGGACTGCCTTTTCCAGGAAAGTACGTTTCACAAATTCAGAGGGAATGGCGATGTAATCTGCCTCTTCGTATTCTTGCAGTTCCTTCTCGACAACGTCAGGGTCTATTGGATCCACACCAAAGCCGAATTTGGCATATTCCTCCGATAGGATATCACGCTGGTATTCTATGTGTGATGAACCCCGTTCTATTATTGTGATCGCACCGTTTGCCTTGGCTCTCCGTATCGTCTGGAGCCCAAAGCCGGACCATGCCGTGCAAATGTCGCACTCCGGCAAGTGCCTGGAAGCCTGTCGGTCGAACCAGTCATTTGCCAAGAAATCCAGACCGTCCCATTGGACATTGGGTGGAAGATAGCTATGTGCCCGCGTAATGATCTCTTTGAAGAGAAACGATTTAACTTTCTCTCCTGGAATTCCAAACTTCGCAACCTTAAATCTTGGATAAGAAGTAATAAGACGCTCCAGGTGTTTGTGCTTGTGCAATTGATAGGCCAGGTTGAAAGCATGAAAGCGTCCTCCCACTGAAATGCATACTTTCATCGCCGAACCAGCTTGTAATATTGTTTCTCTATTTGAAGAGCCACATCTTTCATTGATTGGCGGGGTGTAATACCCTCTTGAAGATGCCCCAGCAGTGATGGCTCGTCTATCAGGCGTCGGATCTGTGCGGCCAGGCTGAGCGTATTTCTCATCTCAAACAACAGCCCGTCTACCTCGTGAGTCACTAGTTCATGGATGCCACCTAAGTCTGAGCCAATTACCGGGACGCTGGCAGCAAACGCTTCGTGAACCGTAAACGGGCCAATCTCAACCCACTCAGAGGGAACCACCAGTACGTCTATCTCCGAAAGTGTGTCCACCAATGACTCACGTTTGAAACCACCTTTCCAGTGTATGCGCGTATCCTCTTGAGTCAGTTGCAGTAGTTCCTTCTGGTACTCTTTCTGGACCCCGTCTTGGGGTTCCGCATAAATATGCAACTCGACTGGTGAATCACTTGGTACTTGAGTGAAGGCAGAAAGCAACGTCTCAATCCCCTTCACTTGTGCCAGTCGTCCGATGTAGCCTAAACGCAGCGGTGACCCTGGAAGTCGCCTTCCATTTGATGGCTTTTGAAGGTTGGGGTTTTCTAGACCGTGCCGGAGCAGATAAAGGCGCCTGTCCGGTACTCCATTCTTCCGAAGAACCTCGTAGATCTGCCTCGATTGCACATGCCACAGGTCTATCCGGTCTATCATTTCCCGTAAGCCCTGCTGTTGGAGTTCCAGCAAAGTCGGCATCTGTAACGCCGTTCCAAGTCGGCCCAATTTATTGTTAGAATTGCGAACCAGACTTGTGCCCGTTTGCCAGACCAGCATGGGAACACGCTCAGCCAACATACCCAGGACCTTTGATTCGCTACCTTGATGGATGACGCACCGAAGGCACCTTTTCTTGATCACTTCTCCATCGCAAGTCTCACCTTTCCAGTTCATGAGTGTGCCCATCGGACAAGTGGTTGGAGTATGATAGGTGAAGACCACGGGCAGGCTATGTTGTTTCGCGGCATGCATCAGACTGAGTGAGGCCACGGGGGACAGACTGTGGTAATGAACAATATCGAACTGGTGTTTGCCCATCCAATCGTTCCAAAACCAATCCAGTTCATCGGATCGGGACCGATGGCTTTCTTGTTTGCTTTCAAATTCGACATGAACACCGAATATCTTCTCTTTCTCGTATGTGTACCATTTTCCCCTGACGCGACTGCTATACTGTCCCTCAGTGGCCGACATCGGGATGGAAGCCAGGATTGTTATGTCGTGCCCCCTTTCCATGAGCTCCCTGGTAAGACTGTGCACGTACACTTCCGTTCCGCCCCATTGATAGGGGTAGTAATCACTGGTTGGAACCAGGACTCTCACTGCTTAGACACGTTGAGTGGAACAATTGAATCGAGGTCCTCTACGTCGCGCTTTGTGAATAAGAAATTGTAGAAAGGATGTTCATAGCGGCCATCGTCAGCGTTCATTTTCTGGATTTCGTTTGTGATGTAGTAAACATTATAGTCCCAGTCAGCCAGTGCTTTGTCGATAAGGCCTGACCTTCTGCTCTTTCCCAAGAACTCGATGATAATATCGGGATGATGATCAAGAATGAGTTTCCGCATTCCTTTCAGTACCTGGGATTCATATTGTTCAACATCTATCTTGACAAGGTCTGACACTGGGAGGTCATCGGAGCCAAGATATTCATCCAGTGAACAAACATTCACAGAAAAACGGGCGCGACTTCTTTGTTCCTCTACCCATTCCTTTTCCAGGCTTGAGTATTCCTCCGATTCTGGGATATATAGATCGGCACGACCCACTTTTTCTCCTACAGCAACATCCAGAACTAAAACATTTTGCAGGTCGTTGAGGACAACGTTTCTTTTGATAACAGCGCTTAAGTCTCCGAATGGTTCGAAAGAGAAAATCGAACTTTTTTTCGGATCGCTGCTGCAAGCAGCCAGGTATGTGTAGACCCCGATGTGAGCACCCACGTCACAGATGCAATAACTGTTTCTGGCGAGGGCACTAAAAATCGCATAAGTACTTCCTTCACGTGGGTGTCCATAGATATTCCCGAACACAGTTCGCGGCACCCGCAGTATTTAGGCGGCAAATCCAGTTTCAAACAACGGTCAGATGTAAACCACACTTTTCGGGTAACGGTCTCAGGCGCATCGGAGTTGGATAGTCCGATGAGAGTCCTCGCAGTGTCACTGGGCAGCAGACCCCCATCATGCGTGGACTGCAATGCGAAGACAAATGACCGACGTAAGACCTTGGGTTGAATGGCAAAGCCCATAATCTGCTCGACTAATGCGTGCATCTGTCAACTATTGCGGCTTGACCGCCTGCACATAGAGAGAGTACGGTATATCGGGATTCAATGTATCTAAAAGCTGCAAAGGCCAGCCAAGCAAGAATAGAGGTAATGACGCAACATCTCCCGCCCTGTTCCTGGCCCACCGTAAAGCACGATCAAGATTGACGATAACGGAAGACCCAAGTCCTGTGCTGTCCACGATTTCGAATCCTGCCGGTACCAGGAGCCCTTGATAGCTTTCAAGGGTGTACCCATCACGCACATGACCTCCATCTTCCGGTTCGTCGAAACGGCCAAGATTGTGGATTGAGTGAAGGGCAAAAGGACAGCACAGGTGCAGGACACCACCGGGTCGCAAAATCTCGTAGAAATTTCGGATTACATCTTCGTCCTGCTTGATATGCTCCAGTGTCTCACTGCAGATGATCTGATCGAATTTTCGTCCCAGTTGCGGCAGATCATAGAGATCGCAGTTCTCAAAGCTCATTCGATGTGAATCGGCACCTATCGCTGAAAAGAAGTCTCGAGCCCTTTCCAGCTCGCCGGGATCATTGGTCACACCGAGGACACAGTTTCCAAGCTGATAAGCAGCGTACCCCAAAGCACCGTTACCGCATCCAGCATCAAGTGTGTCGATTGAACCTGCTCGAAAGAAACGAGGAAGAAGACGATACCGAGACCGTGTGTGCAAATCAAGTCCTGGAAATAAAAGGCGCTTCACATAAATCTTGGGCTGCACTCTTGAAAACGTGCTATTTGAATACCAAGCCCTTGGTCATTCTATACCAGAGGGCAATCTGTTCCGCGTTGCGATATCCTAGAATCCGGGTCAACCAGCGAAGCTGGCTCGGACCTTCGGGTACGTAGTGGGGTTCAAACAGTTGGATTTGCTTCATACAACGTTCGAACATGACGCGATCATGTTCGAAGAAGTATCTGGCCAACCAACCATAGCGTCGCGATAGCATTCTCCCATACTCCTCCTTCCATCCTCCACCCTGATAGAAATGGTAGACCCGGTCGTAGATGTCGAAACAATTCTGCATGAAAACCGTTTTGTCACGGGTCGATACGGTAGCCGTAAGAGGTCTGCGGTAGTAGCCACACAGGTATTGAGCAACAAGGAATCTGGCACCGTTCATGGCAATGCGAAGAATAAAATCCACGTCCTGCACAGAGGTCAGTTTCTCATTCCACCCACTAACCGTGTCTACTGTTTGCCTTGTCATCAGGTAACTGCTAAGTGGTGCCCAGCCATCATCATCGATCAAGGAGGCAACCGGGTCATCGGTCAGAAGAGGCTCGCGGACGGGGCCCTCAACAAACAAACCAGGTTTCTCCTCGATTAGGTTTTTCCACCAGCCGGTCACAACGTCAGCTTTGTCATTCTGCAGGATAGAAACTTGGCACTGCAATTTCCCCCGTGCCATTCGATCGTCGGAATCCAACCACTGAATGTAGTCTCCTCGACTCAATTCAAATCCACGGTTACGAGCCGACGGCGCGCCACGATTAGGTTGCGATTCATATCGGATTAAGTCCGAATACCTCTCTCCGTAGTGTTTGATGATGGTCAGGCTACTGTCCGTTGAACCATCATCGATGATAATAATCTCGATAGGTCGGTAGGCCTGTTCCAGACACGACTGGATAGCTTCCCCTACCCACTTCTCGGCGTTGTAACATGGTATGATAACAGAGACAAGCGATTGGGACATGTTCAGATATCTGCTCCCTTGCCCCGGGCATAATAATCTACTAGTTGACTCATGACCTCGCCGTCTAGAATCCGCCAGCCATCCAATATTGCTCTGGGGGGTGTCATTTTCTGGAAACAATCCGGTGACAGGCGCTTGAACTCCGGCCAAGGTGTCGTCAACACAATCACTCCGCATTGTCTGACGCAGTTTTCAGCCGTCTGGGCGTACCTCACCGCCTCTCCAAGAATATCTCTGGCATCATCCATCCCCTGAGGATCATACACTGTGACAGGCAGTCCCTCCTTCACCAACGCTTGAGCCAGAAGGAGTCCCTGGGACTCATCTACGACCGGTGTTTCCGGCTTATACGACAGTCCAAGTATACCGATGCGTTTCCTCTGAGGATTGCATCGCTGAACCCACTCAGCCATGTGCTGAACCTGTAGCTGGTTCACAGCATCAACGGCCTCCGGAAGCAGAGGTGGCAAGCCAATGGAGCGAATGAAGTTGACCATAGCCCGATTATCACGAGGGAAACAGGGTCCCCCATAGCCTGTAGCCCCTTTTAGATACTTTGGCCCAATCCGGGAATCCATCCCCAGGGCATTTGTAACGGCATCTACGTTTCCAGCTGGCAAGCGCTCACAGATATCCGCTAGCATATTCGCAAACGAAATCTTTGTTGTTAAATAGGTATTGACAGCAATTTTCGTGAGCTCTGCATTGACAAAGTTCATGCGACGGACGACCGGCCGACTGGTGTATACCCTACTGTAAAAATCTTCCAAAATATCGCCAGCCCTACTATCTGACTCGCCAATGAGCATAATATCCGGATTGAGAAAATCATCAATAACGGAACCCAGAGCAATGAATTCAGGGCTGTAGCAGAGCCCAAAATCCTGTCCGCATCTTTTTCCCGAGGCATTTTCCAAAGCCGGCAGTACCTCATTCTGCGTGGCACCCGGCAGGACTGTGCTGCACAACACAACTAGTTGATAGGTGTCTTTCCTGCCTATAGCACGTCCAATATCCTGGCAAGCGTTCACGACGTATTCGGTGCTGAACCCTCCCTCAGAATTACTAGGGGTAGGAACGAAGATGAGTGCCAGTTCGGACTCAAGTACGGCTTCCTCCACATCAAGGGTTGCACGGAGACGGCTCCTATTTGCAGAAATAAGCTCCTGAAGTCCGGTCTCCTCCACCGGTGCCAGTCCGTCGTTAATCTTTTCGACAGAAGCCGAATTAACATCGGCCCCGATCACAAGAATGCCTTTGTGGGCGATACTAGCAGCGATGGCAGCACCCAGCTTTCCCAGGCCGATGACCGAAATTGTTTTTTCTTCCATCAGAGTCTGAAACCGCCCACACGCCGGGCGTTCCTCAAAAGCTTCCATGTCACCTTCAGCGGTCGATGCAAGAATCTCAAGCCGGGATACATTATGTCCCAAGTGTCAATCAATCTTCCAAGGCCCTCGGGATGAATCCTGATCCTCAGACCTTGCGGGGTTAATTCCCATCTGGCGTCCACAATTGAATATGAGCCAGACCGGCCGGCCAGTTGTCTGTTCCGCAGTGCCTCCTCTCCGAACCACAATTCCGTCTTGCTCTTATGACTGGCGTGAGTATAGTCATGATTCTGATGTACGGCGCACACCGTAGGTGTCGCATCAATGACCGTTACCCCGAGTTGAAGTGCCCTAAATATGAGCCACTGATCCCAGGCCGTACGTCCAACAGCAAAACGCGGGATCACACCCCACATGCCACGGCGGAAAATGAAATAATCGATACCCGAAGGGGCATGTAGCTGAGCACCAGTGCTGACCTGGTCTTTGAGTATTATCTGCCAATCTGGAACGTTGAAATCGAAAGGCACTGTAACCTCCAAATCCCAGCGCTGTCCCACAACCAGGAAGCGACGTTTATGCTGCGCAACCTGGTCAGCAGCATCTATGAGGTCATCCATGAAAATGATATCAGCATTAACATAACACAGTAAGTCATGTCTCGCCAGACGTTGGGCTTTCTCGAAAAGATCACTCAGAACAGGGGTGCCAAATTCATTGCGTTCGATCCTCTGAACGTGGCGCAATCCAAATTCAGCTGAGATATCTGCAGTCCCTTTATCGTTTCCAAACAGAATGACCTCCGGAGTCGGCCGCAACAATGTCCAACTGCGGATGGCATTCTGCTGGATGACGGCGATGTTTCCTTCGAACGGTTTGGCCATGGTGAATATTGTTAGCATAGGCCGATTTCCCACAGCAAAAACAGTCAAGAACGGCTTGTTACGACAACTCAGCCGTTAAACAAAGGTGCCAGCCCCAGTGCCGCTCAAGAAATCTGAAAAGCGGACCTGGCATCCAGCAGAAGTACCATAACTTCGAGTACCGATGGTTCCGGTAGTCAGGGATGCGGTAAGGAAAAATGTGGTCGAACTGTGCATTGGTCACACTAATGCCGTACCGGGAAAGAAGATCACAAATCTCCAGGCGTGTGAAGACGTGTGTCACGGGACAACCTGTCTGTGCTTCAGAGTGTCGCGCTACGAGTTCCCTCAACCGCCAAAATTGTCCTCGGCCATATGTCAGAAGAATCCAAAAAACCTTCCAAGAATAGCGATGGTACACCATAATTTTGATCGTGGTTTTACTGTCTGCATAGTGACATATCTGTTTAATGACACGATCGGGGTTCGGTGTGTGGTGAATAACTCCAAAAGAGTAAACCAGGCTGTACGGTTCGATGGGTACAAAGTGGCTCAGTTCCTCCGCATTACCGAGAAAAAAATGGATGCGATCCTGAAGACCGTAAACCTCCGCACGTTGTTTTGCCAGCTCCAACGACTTCACTGATAGTTCAACCGCCGTGACATATGCACCATGTCGGGCAAAGTTTATGGCGTCCGTACCGATCCCACAGCCGATTTCCAGCACTTTCTTGCCAGTCCACCTTTCGAACTGGGCGAAGCGAGGGATATGGCGCTCTACAAAGTACTTGCGGGCTTCAACTTCCTCGAAGTAGGACTTTGTCCCGACCGGATGTGAAGAGTGGGATATGTTACAGGGACGCCGGTTCCAGAAGTCTCTGACCTCTTGGACGGAAACGTCCTCGAATGAAACAATCATTTCTTCCTTTCGGGCCGACGCAGAACGAAACAGCCCAAAGCATAGATATTCTTGAGCGGATCCCACGAGCCGGCCGAAGCCTCGGAATTCATCGCCGTGTCCCTGTCACTTTGCTCCCATCGGTTCCGATTATTCTTCACCCAGAAAGCAGCTTTATCAACCGTGTAGCCGTTCAGTAACTGTGGCAGCCTTTGGGAGCCGTAAACCCGGCAGATCGGAATAAAGACAGCGTCCCTACCGACGGGGATCGTGAGCAACATAATCCCGCCAGGCTTCATGAATTCCCTGAGGCGCTTCATCGCTTGTAAATCGCCATCTGGGCGATCTTCCGTCACCGCGTAGCGGCCTGTCAAACCGACATGCTCCACGGTAGAGCAGTTGATTATCAAATCGAAACGCTTTTTGGGAAACGAGAGTTCCAGAATGTCACCTTGGATGAACCGGAGGTTTGGATGAGTATAGGGCCAATCAACAGGTTGTAGATCCACAGCCGTCACGTTGAAGGCTCGCTCGGCCGCGGCCAGTGCAAGAAGGCTTTCCCCTGAGCCAAAATCCAACGCCTCCCCCGGACCGGATGGCATTTGTGAGGCGATCCATGACCATTCGATGTCCCGGTCACCGAGGAGATTCACAGTCGAGTTATTATTGTCTCCTGACGGAGCAACGGCACGTCTGACCTTTCGCAGAGCAGTATACAGCCAGACCGGCAAATTGAGCGACAAATCCAGGTTATGCCGACCCGGTTCGATTCTCATTATCGTCGGTTCGTTTCGCCGGTCGTTTCGTCAGTCCTAGAACCGATGGCGAATCAATGGGGTTACGAGTGGAGGGGACGACTGGTTTTCCCAAGTCGCTACGGGCTCTGTTTTATGATTCTTCTCGCTAGGGATCTGAGTACACCTGCCTGACGCGCAGCCTCCTGCTTCATTAGGCGACGGTGACGCGTGAGCAAAAGGGCGTGCAACCTTCGTAGCAAGCGGGCTTCCAACACGTGTCTCCAAGAATCGGGCTCAGACTCAATCATTGGTTGACTATTTCGCATCAAGAAATGTTGCCAGTACTCTCTTGAATAATTCTGAAGCGGCCTTTTCGGGTCCTCGAACGCAATAGCAAACGCTTGAAGATTTAGGTATCCCGTATAGAACTTGTAGTCGATATCTGTCGTCCAAAAGTATGTCTCTAGGCACTGCGCCGGAGACCTGTGCTCATATTCCTTAGGAAGCGGCAAGTACCTTTGAACTACTCCTGTTCGAAATATCACGGGCCCCCCCGCGAAGCTCTCACAAGCCGGTCGTGTGGGCAGAAGCTGCGACGGTAATCTAGGTGTCCATAGGGTATTACTGGTATCGATGCTTCGCGGGACCAATTCAACACCACAGAAGTCCTGCGGCAGCAGACTCTTTTCTTGCTTGACATAAAGCTCATGAGGGATCGAAAAAATCCGGTCTTGATCTTCACGACAGAACCAGGTTTCCTTCACTTCGTCATCGTAATCACTATACCATGGATACCTGCGTTTCAGTTCCTGTTTGACTTCATCGTTATAGCCAAAGAGACCTCTCACTCTGAGGTATACCAAATAGACCTCAGAATATTTTTCAAACGCTTTCTTAACCGTTCGGAGTGACAAGGTCTGAATTAGCCGGAAATCCTCATGGAAGGAAATGACATATTCCTCACGAACCCGACTCCAAACTTGATTGACCGCATTATAGATATTCCCGCTGTTCGTCAGTGATACGATTTTACTGAATGGACACGCCTGGCCCGATAGTGAAGAGAGGTGGTGCCTTAACGCTCCTTGGTAATCTCTCTCTGAGTCATCAACAAAGTATATTCCCCGGACGAGCTCAGGTTGCGCCAGATGCTTGAAAAAATCCCTCAGATTGTCGGAATATGTTTCAAAACTCTTTTCATCCTTGACTTTTGAGTAGAAAATGATGCCGAAGACTCCTGAGTTCGGGTGGATGTCCTTTGCATTCACTTCGGCCGTATATGCCTCCTCAGATAGTCAAACAAGGTGCCCTAACTTACCAGGTCATACGGATCGTTTCGGATACGCGTTATGAGTCATTTCGTGTATCACTTTTTCGAAATCTTCAAACACCATCCGATCCGATGTTTCGGTGTACCAACGTACTACGTTCTCTGCCAAATACTTATATTGGTCATAATTATCCAGAAAATGGGTCAACCGATCGTTACGTCCTTCGATCTCAGTAAGAGGAACATAATGCTTCATAGGCTCGAGCCCAAGATATTGGAGGTCAGGAACCTCTGGCAGGATGGGAATTGTACCCGATCCCAGTACTTCGAAATATTTACTCACAAGAATATCATATTTCATTCTCCCGAATACACTATAACGGGCCGAACCCAGATACTCAGACCATTTGTTCAGCGCTCGAACAGGTATTCCCCCATCGCGTTGCAGAATACAGGGGCCCTCTTGAGTAACAATATCTGTGCCAAACAAATAATTGAAATCGATTTTATAATCATCGGGAAGATTTCGAATCTGGCGATCCAGACGTTTACGTCCTTCATAAATAGGACGATCTATGGGACCTAACACCAGTAGGTCGAGTTCCTTTTCGGCCAAGTTTGGACGCGCAAAAAATAGCGAGTCAAAGAAGGGATTGAATATGATCCGTGTTGTGTTGGGCAAACGGAAGCGCTTTCCCCACTCCCCGGGATACGGGGTAAGTAGAGCGTCAGGTCTAAGCCAATCGATCACCCACTGATAATAGTCTCCCCTGCCCCAAAAGTCATGGCCATATAAAATAACAGGCAGGTCAGGACGCCTGAATCTGGGAATTTCTCCCTGATGAAATACCAGCGCTAAATCATAATCTTTCCACCGAACTCCGGTGGGACTCTTTACGATGTCTACTTGACAGGCATAAGCCAATTTTCTTTGCCAGACCAATGCCCAGGGATCCAGCCGGCGGTGCTGGAGGCGGCGATAAGGATATGCACCAACGGGGTGATCGGGGGCCATACATATGCATTTGGGCGCAGGCAGTTCCGGATCACAACCAATGGCAAAATTGAAATTCTGGTGTAAGTGAGTCCATAAGTCGCTCTCCTGATAAGAACACAGCTGGCGAACACGATCAGAATCCGGGCACTCATGTTCTTGGAACAGGTTTTGTCTGCGGATTCGCGACAACCATTCCATTTGCTGACACTCCACGCACCTCATGGACCTGTCGGGCCCTCCGTGTACAAACATGTCGCCTCGGGAAATCAACTCTCCGTTCAGGTCCAATCCATCGGTGCTGTTCGAGTACCAGAAAGCTCGCGACTGCTTTACTAACTCACTGTCCGGCAACCTCCGAGGACTCACCCGCTTATTTGCCACAAATGGCATTCGCGATTCAAGAGATGCCCACATGCCCAGACGAATTCGATATCCAATCCGACGGTCAAACCTGGAACTAATCCTTCCAATGAAAGGGACGAACTTACCAAGGAGCGGAATAATCCGGATAAATCGTCGTAGAATTTGACTCAACTTCTTCTCAAGGAGATGCTCGAAAGTCCCCACCCCAAATCAAACTTGCCCCCACAAATATGGGCCAGTCCTCAAAATCAAAGTGCTCATAACGCCTGACTAGATCTTTCTGATAAAGGGTGAAAGATTCATGGATCTCATCTTTTGTATCGTCGAGCAAAGCGTAGTGTGGAGAATGTGAAAGCGTCTTTACGATCTGCAAATCCTTGAGGAGGGACGTTTCTTGGTGGTCCCCATCCACAAAGCAAAAATCGAAGGCTTTCGCTCCGATTTTACTGAGCTCCGATTGGATGATCTCGCAGTTCGCGTTTACAGAATCGTTCGTATGCCTTGCAGAATCAGGCAGCATTTGTTCCGAGGAAACATCGTGATGGTCGCTAATGTTTTCCACATGAGGATATACTAACACCTGATGAATCCTGTCACTTGCTAAACTCTTATGGTTTCTTATGTCGGCCGTAATCAGGATACCATTGGGTCTATACTTCCGAAAATAATGGTCAAACACATCACTCGATTCCCCATAATAGGTTCCGATTTCAAGGCAGACGGTGGGTCTGAGCTTAATGAGCGTATTCAGCAACCCGGTCTTATAGTAGCACCCCGTTCCAGCAAACGGACCTCCACGGATTGTTCGATCAGGACCCGGCAAGAGTTCGACCAAGGGCACGTAAGACTGTCGAGTGACCCAACGATATCGCCGCTTAGTAATCTGAGTAACCGCCTTTCGGAGGTAAGCTTTCACGGTGCGGTCATATACTCTCAGCCTCCAATCGCCAAGAACCATCAACCAAACACATTCCAGAAGATGGCGGGTGCATCTCCCCCGTCCCGTAAAAATCTCCTTCAATTACCGTTAGTCGTAGTGCATTATCGAGATAGTCGAGATACCGCGAATCTCCAGCCCGTCGTATACTAAAGTGAATACGATAAGTGGAGGGAACCAAAGGGAGCCTGTATAACCGACACACAAGGGCGCCTTTTAGTGGGAGACTCCCAAAAGTGTCACCCGTGAGGCGATTATGAAAGTTAAAAACCGGCACACCTAAATCTGTAAATAGAGCTATGCTAGCGATGACATTTTTTGGGGGGAAATCGGATGTTGCCTCATAACGCAACAATATGTCAATATCCTGACTACTACACACAGCGTCGAGAGAATTCCCCTCAGTGTCTCTAACCTCGATGTTCACCACGCGAACCTCTCCAGTTCCTTTTCGATCAGACCGAAACTGAAGAGAACCTGACCCCGAAAGATTTTCTAAAGTACGTAGATAAAAGGTAATAGCTTCGGACCTCTCTCCTGCAAAAGTGAAGTGCCCTTCATTTAGCACAAGAGCCCTGTTACACAACTTTTCTACGGCCCCCATATTATGGCTCACAAATAGCACGGTCCTCCCTTCCTTGGCCACATCCCCCATCTTTCCTAAACATTTCTTTTGAAATGACGCATCACCTACGGCCAGCACCTCGTCAACTAATAGAATGTCAGGATCCAGGTGAGCCGCCACAGCAAAAGCCAAGCGCACATACATTCCGCTGGAATAGTGCTTGATAGGCGTATCAACAAATCTTTCAACTTCGGCGAAGCTGACAATTTCATCAAACTTTCGATCAATTTCGGCTTTTTTCATACCCAGAATTGCGCCATTCAGGTAAATGTTCTCCCGACC
>JAZGBI010000053.1 GCA_036476315.1 Candidatus Neomarinimicrobiota bacterium
CCGCCGAGGATGATCTCACCTCGCAGCCTACAGGTGATGCAGGTGCACGAGTTGCCTGTGGCGTGATAGGGATTGCCAAAGACTAGAACTTGTGACCTGAGGGAGAACAGGTACACAATTCACATGACATCGCGGCATTGTGAGTATCACCGACAAACTTGAGCTATCGGTGAGCAAGGTGCCAAATCACACAGATGATCTAAGGGATAAGAGCGTAGCACAGTGAATTGAAGGAAGGATTATCAGAATGAGCACTGAAAGGACCAACAAAAACAGAGATCCTGGTATTGAAGAGATAGAAACTCTGGAATGGCTGGAGTCTCTCGATTACGTCATTCAAGACGGGGGACCGGATCGCGTAAGGAAGCTGCTCGATGTACTACAAAAGCATGCTTATTCCGAGGGAATTAAATTGCCGTTTTCCGCAAGCACTCCACACATCAATACTATCCCAGTTGAAGAACAACCGACTTACCCGGGCAGCAGGGAGATCGAGAGGCGGATAAAAAGCATCATTCGATGGAATGCCATGGCCATGGTTGTCCGCGCAAACCGGCTGGAAAGTGGCATAGGTGGCCACATCTCCACGTATGCGTCGCAGGCAACGCTGTATGAAGTTGGATTCAATCATTTCTTTCGTGCTCCATCCGATGATTTTAGTGGAGACCAGATCTTCTTCCAGGGACATGCCTCTCCGGGTAACTATGCGAGGGCGTTTCTTGAAGGACGATTATCAGTCGAAGAATTGAAGAATTTCCGTCGCGAGCTTCAGCCCCGCGGCGGACTGCCTTCGTATCCGCACCCCTGGCTCAAGCCAGATTTCTGGCAATTTGCAACCGTTTCTATGGGACTTGGTCCGATTATGGCAATCTACCAGGCACGGTTCAACCGCTATCTGGAAGATCGCGGCCTCAAGCGAAAGGATACTGGAAAAGTGTGGTGCTTTGTGGGGGATGGAGAATCAGATGAGCCGGAAACACTGGGCGCTATAGCTCTTGCAAGCCGGGAGAAACTCGACAATCTTATTTTTGTGATTAACTGCAATCTTCAGCGCCTCGATGGTCCCGTACGAGGTAACGGCAACATCATTCGAGAGTTGGAAACCGTTTTCCGCGGGGCTGGTTGGAACACGATCAAAGTCATTTGGGGGAGCGATTGGGATGAGCTACTTGCCAAAGACAAAGACGGGTTACTTGTGAAGAGGATGGGCGATATTGTTGATGGCGAGTACCAAAATTATGTTGTACGGGGTGGAGCCTACCTTCGCAAGCATTTCTTCGGAAAAGATCCGCGGTTGCTGAAATTAGTCGAGCATATGTCCGATGAGCAGCTCGAGAGACTGCGATTGGGTGGACACGATCCCGAAAAAGTCTATGCGGCTTACAAAGCGGCCGTTGAGCACAAAGGTTCCCCTACTGTCATTCTTGCCCGAACCGTCAAGGGATACGGTTTGGGTGAAGCCGGTGAAGGGAAGAACATTACCCATCAGCAGAAGAAACTGAATGAGCAGGAACTACGCGATTTCCGCTCGCGTTTTGGAATTCCCATTTCCGACAGAGACGTCGATGCCATTACGTTTTTCAGACCTGCCGACGATAGCACGGAAATGCTGTATCTGCACGAGAGAAGAAAACAGCTGTCCGGCTATGTGCCTACCCGAAACATGAAAGCGGAACCGCTAAAGACTCCACCGGAACACCTTTTCGAAGAATTCTATGCAGGAACAAAAGATCGGAAAGTGGCTACCACAATGGCTTTTGCTCGGCTGCTATCAAAGCTCCTAGCAGACAAGAAAATCGGGAAGCTCATTGTGCCGATAATACCGGATGAAGCCCGGACTTTTGGCATGGAGTCTCTCTTCCGTCAAGTCGGCATCTATTCTCATGTTGGGCAGACCTATGAACCAGTAGATAGAGAAAACCTGCTCTATTATAAGGAGGCAAAAGACGGACAAATCCTGGAAGAGGGGATCACAGAAGCGGGTTCAATGTCCTCATTTATTGCTGCGGGGACTGCATTCTCCACGCACAGGCTGAACGCTATCCCATTCTTTGTTTACTATTCGATGTTCGGATTTCAGCGTATTGGAGACTTGATCTGGGCTGCCGCGGATATGCAGACTCGCGGATTCTTGATTGGTGGAACGTCAGGACGAACGACTCTTTCTGGTGAAGGACTGCAGCATCAGGATGGGCAGAGCCATCTTCTCGCCTATCATTACCCTACACTGAAGGCCTACGATCCCGCTTTTGCGTATGAATTAGCAGTAATCATACGTGACGGCATGCGCAGGATGTATGAAGAGCAGGAGAAAGTCTTCTACTACTTGACCGTGATGAATGAAGCGTATGTTCAACCACGCATGCCAGAGGGGGTAAAGGAAGGAATCATAAAGGGAATATACAAGTTCAAGTCCTCCCGGAGACAGAATTCAAGACTCTCTGCGCACCTCATGGGAAGCGGTGCGATACTGAACAAAGCTCTGAAAGCGCAGGAGATCCTCGAAGATACGTATGGTGTTGCAGCAGATGTGTGGAGCGTGACCAGTTACAAAGAGCTTCATCGTGATGCACTCATGGCAGAGAGGTGGAACATGTTCCATCCCGGTGAGGAAGCCAAGGTGCCTTATATTGCTCATGCTCTTAAAGATTCTAAAGGGGTCTTCGTTGCAGCATCAGATTACGTAAAGGCGCTTCCCGAATCCATATCGAAATGGATCCCCGGTTCCCTTGTTTCTCTCGGTACTGACGGATTTGGGAGGAGCGACAGCCGACAGAGCCTGCGTGATTTCTTCGAGGTGGACGAGCGTTATATTACTCTTGC
>JAZGBI010000054.1 GCA_036476315.1 Candidatus Neomarinimicrobiota bacterium
GACCCGCCTATGGAGCCCGTTTTCTTCTGGCCAAGACAGAAATCATCGATGAGGAAATCGAGCAGGAGGAGGATAACTTTGTTGCGGCCCTGGAATGGGGTGAAGTCCTTGGAGCCCAGGTGGCCTCAAGTTCCCTGGGCTACATCGACTGGTATTCTTATTGCGACATGGATGGTAACACGGCCGTAACAACGCGGGCGGTCGATATTGCTGTGTCCCTTGGAGTTGTGTGCGTGACTGCTGCCGGGAATCAGGGAGCCGAGTCTCCTCCTGAAAACCCGTGCGATACCCTCACACACTACATCATGGCTCCCGCCGATGCCGATTCCGTCATTTCCGTTGGGGCCGTGAACGGATCAGGAACCATAGCCCACTTCAGTTCCCGTGGTCCCACCTTCGATGACAGAATCAAGCCAGAAGTGTGTGCGAAAGGAGTGGCAACTGCGTGTGCGTCGCCGGCAGATTCGGTTTCCTACACGTTCAAGAGTGGAACGTCTCTTTCCACTCCACTCGTCGCCGGTGCCGCCGCAGTCATACTGAGCGCTCACCCCGATTGGGCACCCATGGATGTTCGGAAGGCATTGATCATGACTGCTTCCCGGGCCGACAGCGCGGACAATGAGTACGGTTACGGTGTTGTCGACGTTTGGGCTGCCATCAACTTTGACCCGTCCGCGGTAGAATTGCCTTCGACCCTCCCTTCCGGGTTTTGGCTGTCCCAGAACTATCCAAATCCGTTCAATGTGTCTACCGGCATTGCCTATGACATTCCACGTTCCGGCCGAGTGAGCCTGGCGATTTTCGACCTTCTTGGAAAGCAGGTTGAGACTCTCGTCAATGGTGAGACTCCGGCCGGTCGATATTCTGTCCAATGGGACGGTTCCAGGTTCTCCAGTGGAATCTATTTCGCTCACTTGAATGCGGGCGACTTCTCGGAGACCCGGAAATTGATTCTGCTGAAATAGTATCGACTGCTACAACGCATCCTTGCTCCTGTATAGGATAGGAGAAAAAGAGAGAGTTGAGAATGGAATCAGGCCGAATAGGGAACCTGGATACCCAAACCGTCCTGACAAACAAAACAGAAAAGACGGCCTTATCCAAAGGCGGTGGCATCAGACAGAAATTTATCCTTTTCTGAAGCTCACCTCGAACCACTCAGGACTGAATACTTCCCTGCTTGCCGACACGTCTGCTGGAGGGCGGACAGGCAGGGAATGAGACAAAACGAAAGCCAAACTCTCCTTCTTGGTGTCGATTAATCGGCACCACCAGCGGCCTTAAAATAATTTGGGCAATAAAGGGGATGACAAGTCCGTGGAAGAGAATCAATTACTGTTTGATCCCGCCCTGGCGGGGGAGTTTAATTGATTCCCACGGGTGCGGGCAGCCCCGCCCAAATCATTTTTCAGCCAGAGGCCTTTTGGTACTTTTCTGCCTGAGAAAAGTACAGTAGAAAACACAGTGTGGATAATCCCACGATGAGAATATTGGAGGAACCGGGAGTGTAAGGAACGGAAGTTACGGGGCAATATTAAGGTTGGACAATTGCCACAAGACTCTACATACATCCGGGTGTCGGGGAAAACGTTATGGGAGATTGATCGCCAGTTGTAGATTTTGGAACGATTTCCGGAAGCCATTGCAAAAGCCAGTGGAAATACCGTGCCTGATTTTCTGAACGACGAGTTTCAACAAATGAATGAGTTGGAGTCCGAGGAGGAGAAGGAGATTCCGGCGGCCATCTCCGTTAAGGATCCCTTAAGTTCTCTCGACCTGGATCAAATGGTGACTGTGGAGCGAGGGACAACCGTAGAAAAAGCCATCAAGCTGTTCCAGTCCGAGGCCGCAGCCTGTGTTCTGGTTGTGGATGATCGAAGGCTTGTGGGAATTTTCACGGAGAGGGACGTGATCAAGAAACTTGTGGGAAAAGGATTGGATCATTCGAAGGAGATCGTGGACAATTATATGACCGCCGATCCGGATGTTCTGAAGAACGACGACCCTGTCGCCTTCGCTCTGAATCGAATGACGGATGGGGGGTATCGACATGTTCCCATAGTCGACGATAATGGAATGCCCATAGGCCTTGTGGGCATTCTGGATATTGTGAAGCAACTTGCATCTTACTATTCGGATGAAGTGTTGAATTTGCCCCCGGAACCCCTTCGAGGGCCTCAGGTGAGACCCGAGGGGGGATGAGATTGCACCTTTGAAGGCAATTTTCCATGTAAAACCGGCGGCGGGATTTCTCCAGGGAAGGTCCTGGCACCGGATCCCGGCAATGGCTCTCACCCTATCCCTCCTTGGATGCGCCTCTCACCCCACCATCGGCGATCGCACCCTCGAAAAAGGCGAAAGTCTCCACGGATATACCCTGTCCTTTGAGAATTTCTTTCCCGTCTTTTTCTACCGGTACGGGATTAGCGGCATCAGTGATGTGGGCTTTCGGGTAGGAGTTCCCATCTACGGGTCGGGGATCGACTATTCACGTGTACTTTTCACCAGAGATAATAAGAGGGATGTAGTGAACGTCGGTTGGTCCCTCACCCCCAATTCCAATTTCGATTTTACCTATTACAAGTTTTCTCACGGAAAGAAACAGCCCTCGAACTCGGTCTACTGGGGACTTCGAGGAATGTATATTCCGAAGGGCGTGAACGGAAATCAGAGCGTCCGCCTTGGTGCTCTGTTCGGAGTCTACAGAAAAGGGAGGATTGGCTATGAAGTAGGTTACTTCCATGACGTATCCAGTATGCCCATCTCACAAATCTTCAATACAAGCTTTGACCCCGCTGACACGACGCAGCAGTGGGGCGATCGTTTCGTAGATTTTCCACACGTCTCCAAGTCCGGCCTCCCTTCAGAACACTCGCGCCTGACGGGTCTGTCCCTCCGGTTGACTATTTCTCTGAGTGGAAAAAAGGAAGAGGAAGCACCACCCTCTCCAACGGAGTAACGTCGGGCAGGCTTGCCCAAATCCCACAGCTCGTTTTCTCCTCACTTTTCTTCGAAAAAAAAGTCTCATTCTTGTGCCGATTCATCGGCACCACCAGTGGCCTTAAAACAATTCAGCCAAGATAGGGGTTGGAATGGCCGCGGATAATAATCAATTACTGTTTGATCCCGATGAATATCGGGAGAGTTTAATTGATTCCCGCGGCCGCAGACAAACCCGGCTGAATTGTTTTTCAGCCAGAGGCCTTTTGGTACTTTTCTGCCTGAGAAAAGTACAAAAGAAAGCACGGTGTAGATAATCACACGCTCCATCCCAGAGCCCTTGTTTTCCCTCGGATGCGAACATAAATTCCCGTCCCGGGCAATGGATCTTCAAGCGAGAAAAAGAGCGCTCCAGATGATTGAGAATGGAGTTTTTGTGTTGACCGCCCGGTGGGAAAACTATTCCTTCGCGTCTACCGTCACATGGGTTACCCAGACATCGTTCAAGCCGCCTCTCGTGGCCATCGCCGTCAAAACGGACTCGGGAATCTATCAAGGCGTGAAGAATTCCATGCGGTTCGGTCTGCATATCGTTGGTGAGGATCAAGAATCGTTCGCGGCATCCTTTTTCAAACCTTCTCGGTCAGACGGAAGCACCATCAACGGCCACGCCTACGGACTGAGCCCATCGGGGATTCCCATTCTCAGGGACGCTTCCGCATTCTTGGAGTGCCGGGTGACAGGGGTCGTAGAGGAAGGAGACCATCACGTTTTCGTTGGAGAGGTGGTGGAAGCGGGAGTCCGGGATGATTCCAAGCCCCTCCTCCTCAGAAATACCCGCTGGTCGTACGGGGGGTGATCCATGGATGAAGACGGACTCCCGGACGCGCTTTCCTCAGGAGAATTTGAACGGTGCAAACCGTATATCGATGAGGTCGTGACCGATCCCTCTTCTCTGAGACAATATTATCAGTCGCTTCTTCAACACATCTTTGTTCAGACCCACGTCCGGGAGGAAAGAGATCCATGGTTGGCCCATCCGGTAATTCCGGTCAATGCGATTAAGAATATATCATCATTGAGAAAGGATTCTCCTTCAAGACCCCTGGTCGAATTTGCCGCCCGCATTGCTCTTGAGGCACAGCCATCCGGAGGTGTGGGGGATTGGCCTGAAGTACCACCGGAGGCTTTGAATCAATCTGTTTTCGTTGCGGATTTGTTCAACGCTCTCCAGCAAGGGGACCTGGAGAAAGCATCAGAGGAGGCGGCCCGGCTGGCCCTTATATCAGACAACAAGCTCTATGTTCTGGAAATACTCATGGAGGCGTGCACCCGGAAGTTCGATACGTTGGGACTGCTGGGATATTCAATCTTCAGAGCAGCCGCTTTCTGCGCGCAGATCGACATCGGTTCGTTCATATTGCCCCTTTTGAAGAGCGCTGCTCGAGAAAGGATCCAGCACATTCGAATGTCGTCTCCTGAAGAATTCGACATGGATGCATATGGCTGGCCCGTTCTCAGCCGCGGCGGTTTGGAAGACGTGGTTCTTTACGCTGTCGCCCATCGGCTGTGGAACCTGGAATCTGTAAAACAATCGGCTTTCCGCGGAGGGATCGCGTTATGGCTGGCAGAGAAATACGGGACACCCACGAGAATTCCCGGCGGCGGTGTTTCGCACCGTCCCAACAAGACATCCAATTCCGCATCTCTCTGGGATCAAGCTGACCCGGAAGCTCTTGCGGCGCATCTCCAGGGCGCTCGTGAGAGGGGTGACATGACGTGGGCAGTGGACCTGGGAGAACACTGGTTCAGAGAGGGAATTCCGTTGAATTCCGGCCATTTTGTTGCGTTGGACTCTCTCCAGCACCTGGCCGGAGTGGTGCCGGACTCATGTCTGATCTTTCTTGGTGAAAACTTGCTTTCTCTACCATCTCAGCTGGCGAAGTGACGTGAAGATCGGGCCATACCATATCTTCTCTGCTGAAACGAGTCGCTGTGCCCTCGACGGGGGTGCCATGTTTGGGATCATTCCGAAATCTATCTGGGGAGAGCAGATATCATCAGACAGCAGAAACCGGATTCCGCTGTCTACCCGGTCTCTCGTGCTCACCGGCAATGGCAGGAATATCCTGGTGGACACGGGAAATGGGGACAAATGGAACCCCAAAATGCGCTCCATATTTAAGATTGACACGGAAACGGTGAACATTGATCGGTCGTTGGACGGAATAGGATTGTCACCGGGGGACGTGACCGACGTTATCTGTACTCACCTTCATTTCGATCATGCAGGGGGCAACACACGAATAGACGAGTCCGGTGAGCTGGTGCCTGCGTTCCCAGCGGCCACCTACTGGATACAAAAGTCCAACTGGGACCTGGCAAATGCCCCTTCGGTTAAGGATAAGGCGAGCTATCGTCAGGAGAACTGGGCAGTGCTGGCCAGAAAAGGGATGGTTGAGCTGGTCAACGGGGAGGAGGAATTCATTCCGGGTATCGAAATCTTTGTTGCCAACGGTCATACGGCTGGACAGCAGTTGCCGAGAATTTCCGATGGAACTCAGTGTCTGTTTTTCTGCGGCGATCTTTTCCCAACGGTATACCACCTCAAATTGCCGTGGGTGATGGCTTATGACAATTATCCACTCCAGACCATTGAAGAGAAGAAAGCGGTACTGTCCAGGGCCTTTGAGGAGGAGTGGATTCTATTCTTCGAGCACGATCTGAAGCACGAGGCGATTGTCCTGGAGTTTGACGGAAAGGATTACGGGATCAAAGAGAGTTTCGCGGTGGAGGATAAGACGGGACCATGAAAGGATGAGCCGATTCCAGGCCGTGATAAAATCCATCTGAATTAGATGAATCTTTGGGGGAATAAACCATGTCCAGAGTTGTCGTATGGGTGAGCGACTTTGAAATGGGAACGCGAATTGCGGATGCAGTTACTTCTCTGGGTGAAGAGGCCGTTTTTCCCCAGGATCGGGAACGGTCAGAACAGAGTCTGTACGAGGACGCCGTGCTTGTGATCATCGATCTGTCCGAAAGGGCACGAAATGCCCTTGAGCTTGTCAGGAGTGTAAGGAAGAATCATCCTGAACTTCGTCTGGTCGGCATCGTCTCGCGCGTTCGGAAGAAGATCCATACTCAGGGGAAGGAGGCGGGCTGTGACTGGGTGCTTCCGAGATCATCGTTGGTGCGGAATCTTTCCACATTGCTTGAAAAAAGGGTGGACTGAAACCTGACCAATACGAGAGGAGAATCGCAGGGAGGTCAAAAGTCAAGAATCCGGGCGGTCATATCACGCCTCAGGAAAGAATACGGTGACCCGGAGACGAGTCTTGTCCATCGCTCCCCCCATGAGTTGCTGGTGTCAACCATTCTGTCGGCCCAGTGCACGGACAAACGTGTGAACCAGGTAACGCCGGCACTTTTCGAAAGCTATCCCACCGTTCGTGATTTTGCCTCGGCAGACGTGACTGAACTGGCCGAACAGATCCACTCGTGCGGGTATCACAATCAGAAGGCCCGCGCCATCAAAGGATCCAGCTTGATGATTCTGGAAGAATACAATGGTACTGTTCCCTCCACCCGGGATGAACTGCTGAAATTACCCGGCGTGGGGAGGAAAACCGCCAACTGCGTTTTGAGTTATCTCTACGGAATTCCCGCTGTCGTGGTTGACACTCACGTGATTCGGATTATGGGACTCCTGGGGTTCACGAACTCGACGGATCCGGAAAAGATTGAGCGTGAAATAGGTGAGATAGCCCCGAGGAGAGACTGGATTGATCTGACCCTGCTCACCATCAGGCATGGGAGGCGGGTTTGCATCGCCCGTCGTCCCCGGTGCGGTGAATGCGTCCTGAACGACCTCTGTCCCTCGTCAATTGTCTAACGACGCGGGAAGAAAGCAAGAGTTTGTACCTTTATCATACCTGGTTTATTGATGGGCTTCAAGTTGTCCAGCGAACGCCCAATATTCTTATACGACACCCCCAAATAGGAAAGTGGCCTAAAAATAGGTGCGCCATGAAAGGAGATTGACGTGGCCAGGGATAAGAATGAATTGCTGTTCGAGTCCTCCCGACGTGCCGGGGGGAGGAGTTCAATTCATTCCCCTGGACACGACCAGATCCGGCGCAACTATTTTTCAGCCGAGCTTCTCCACAGGATCTTGAGATTTTGCAGCGGTTTTCTTACGAATAAGAAAAGCGCGGGAAGAATCCGCGGTCCAGATGATCATACGATGAAAATAGTGGGACACAGTCACCTTAAGTAGTGGAAGTTCCAGGGGCAATATTGAGGTTGGAGAATCGCCGCAAGATTTTGCATGATTCTGACCGCCAACGAAACCCTTTTCGAAATGGTAGGAAGGTGGCTAAATTCTTGAGTCAGTTTTATTTGCACCTTACAAATAACTAGGACACGAAAAATGCCTTCCATCACGAAATCGTTCAAGTTTTCCGCCGCACATCAGTACGGAAATCCCAGCTGGTCGGAGGAAAAAAACCGCGAAATGTTTGGTGACGACGTTCGCCTTCACGGCCACGACTACATTCTGGAGGTTACCGTGAAAGGTGACGTAGATCCCGCGACGGGCTTCGTTGTGAATCTTCGAGAGCTAATGGACGTTGTGAACAAAAGGGTCATCACGCTTCTTGATCATTCAACGATAGAAAAGGACGTCCACTGGTTCAGGGAAAAGCAGCCTTCTGCAGAGAATCTGGTGGTCTGGATCTGGAATCAGATCGGACCTGAACTCAAGGGTGTCGCTCTTCATCGGCTGCGTCTCCGGGAAACGGATACAATTTACGCGGAGTACTTCGGACCGGATAAGTAATGGAATTCAAGGAAAGGCTCCTGATTTTTCTCAGTGGCATCTTTCTTACCGCCCTTATTCTGGGAAACGTGATCGGAACCACGAAGTTTGTGTCCGTGTTCGGTCTCGTGGTGCCTGCTGGAGTTCTCGCTTATCCCTTCACGTTCCTCGCGACCGATCTCATCTGTGAGCTGTACGGGAAAAAGAGAGCCCAGACGATAGTCTGGATCGGTTTCATCATGAATTTTTTTATGCTCGGTCTCATGACCATCGGTCACTACCTGCAGGATGCCCTCGGAGTCTCGGGCGCCACCTCCACCTTTGAAAGGGTCTATGAATTCATGGTGGGGAACGTGATCGCATCCATGGTGGCCTATTTGATAGCTCAAACGGTGGACGTCCATCTGTTTCATTTTTGGAAGCGTCTCACCAAAGGAAAGCACTTGTGGTTGAGAAATAACCTTTCCACGACGGCGAGCCAGCTCGTGGATACGGTTTCCATACTCACCATTCTCTATCTGGCCAACAACCTGGGGGAAAACGTGAAAACTGTCAGCGACCTGATGTCATTGATCTTCCAGTCATACCTCTTCAAGTTTTTCTTCGCACTGTTTGATACCCCTCTCTTCTATGTGGGTGTCTGGTTTCTAAAACCCCGGGTACACGAGGACCCGGACGAGAAGAGCTGGGGCCATCATTCATTTGCTGAGGAGGCACTATGAACCCGGAGAATATGGAGAAGATTCAGGAGATCGTGGCACAACTCCTGGTGGAAATCGGTGAAGATCCGGAACGCGAGGGTCTCAAGAGGACCCCTGAACGGGTTGCCCGTGCGTGGAAATATTTCGTGGGGGGATATGGAAAGAGCCCTGAGGAAGAGGTGGGAGATGCCCTTTTCAAGGAAAAGACGGATGAAATTGTTGCCGTGAAAGATATCGACTTCTTCTCCCTTTGTGAACACCATCTGTTGCCTTTCAAGGGGGTCGTCCACGTTGGCTACCTTCCGAAAGAGAGAATCATCGGACTGTCGAAAATCCCAAGGATCGTGAATATATATGCTCGAAGACTGCAGGTGCAGGAACGCTTGACGCGTCAGATTGTCGATGCAATTCAAGGCGTGTTGAATCCCGACGGCGTTGCCGTTGTGATTGAGGCGGAGCATCTTTGCATGCAGATGAGAGGTGTTGAGAAGAAGGCCTCATTTATGGTGACCTCGGCAGTGAGCGGCGTGTTCCGAAAGGACAGGAAAACACGTGAGGAATTCATGTCGATACTTTCCAAGGTGAGGAGCTGATGGGACTTCTGGGGGCTCACGTGAGTGTTGCGGGAGGTGTTTTCAAGGCCCCCGCCCGGGGAACGGATATATCTGCCGACTCGATTCAGATCTTTACGGCCAATCAAAATCAATGGTTTCCGAAGCAGCCTTCCGAGGATGACGCCTCCCGCTTTCGCCACCACATGCACCACGATCGTCCCGATGTATGTGTCTCACATGCCTCGTTCCTTCTGAATCTGGGCTCGCCAGAGGAGGAGAAACTCGCTATGTCGCGAAACGCCTTTATGACTGAAATCGACCGGTGCGATGCGTGTGAGATTCCCTACGTCATTTTTCATCCGGGGGCCCACAAGAAAACGGGCGAGGAAAAATGCCTCACTCGAATCGCGGAGAGTATCAATGTGTGCCTGGACAAGCGTCCCGGATCAAAGGTCACCATTCTGATAGAGAACACGGCCGGTCAGGGGTCGGCAGTAGGCTATACCTTTGAACACCTGATTTCCATTATGGATCAGGTGAAACATCGTGACCGGGTAGGCGTCTGCTTCGATACGCAGCACGCCTTTGCCGCCGGCTATGATATTCGGACGGAGAAAGGGTGGAACGAGACCTTTGATCATTTCGATAGAACGGTCGGACTGGAACGGCTCAAAGCATTTCACATCAACGATTCGAAAAAAGAACTGGGCCAGAGGGTTGATCGGCATGAGAATCTTGGGAAAGGGTTTCTCACCCGGAAAACCTTCTGGTGTCTGGTCAACGATGACCGGTTTGAACACCTCCCCATGATTCTGGAGACTCCTGCCGACGATCCTACTGTTTACGCCGGGGAATTGGACTGGCTTCGACGACTCGTTGGAACCAGGAGACCGGATTGAGAGAGGGGGTTTAGAGGGTGGAGAACGGAAAAAGATATGACGTTGTGGTCATGGGAGGTGGCCCAGGGGGTTATGTGGCAGCCATTCGCGCGGCTCAGTTGGGGAATACCGTTGCCATCGTTGAAAAGGACGCCCTCGGCGGGATCTGTCTGAACTGGGGATGTGTTCCAACGAAAGCCTTGCTCAGGGATTCCGAGGTGCTTCATCTTGTGAAGAATTCGGACCTGTACGGCATATCCATCCCGGATTTCAAGGTCAATTTCAAGGCGTCGGTGGAAAGGAGTCGAAAGGTTGCAAGCCGCTTGTCCAAAGGAGTTGAGTACCTTATGAAAAAGAATTCGATTCGCCATCTCCAGGGAACGGCTTCTCTCGTTTCGCCAGGTGAGGTCCAGGTCACCCATGTCGGCAGAGATCCGGCCCTTCTCAAAGCGGGTCACGTCATAATCGCCACCGGGGCCCGGAACATGGAGCTTCCCGGACTGGAGATGGATGGAAAGCGAATCGTCTCTTCAAAGGAAGCGATGATTCTCGAGAAAGTGCCCAAAAGGATGATCATCATCGGCGCCGGTGCCATCGGCGTGGAATTCGCGAGTCTTTATCATGAATACGGGACGGAAATCCATCTCGTTGAAATGTTGCCTCACATTCTTCCCCAGGAGGATGAGGAGATTTCACGGGTCCTTGGCAACCTGTTCGAGAAACGTGGCATCAACATTCACACCTCCACACGTGTTGAAAAGGCAGAGGCCTTGAAGACCAAGGTAAAAGTCCATATCTCCTCAGGGGATGAGACATCGGTTCTTGACGGTGACATCGCCCTCGTCGCCGTGGGCGTCCAGGGTAACGTGGAGAATCTGGGACTCGAAAAGGCGGGGGTTCAGGTGGAGAGTGGGTGGATTAACGTTGACGAATACTGCAAGACGACCGTGGACCGACTGTACGCGATAGGGGATGTGATCGGACCCCCGTGGTTGGCTCACGTTGCTTCAGCTCAGGGGAGGCTGGTAGCTGAACATCTCAGCGGGAAGAATCCGCAACCGATCAATATGGACCACATCCCGGCCTGTACCTACAGTCGCCCCCAGGTGGCCTCCCTGGGAATGACGGAACAGGAAGCACGGCAGGCGGGCTATGAAATGAAGGTAGGCAGATTTCCCATGACCGCCAATGGAAAGGCACTCGCCTACGGAGAGCCAGACGGGATGGTGAAAGTCATCGTGGATTCCAGGTACGGGGAACTGTTGGGCTGCCACATAATCGGAATGGAAGCGACAGAGCTCATTGCCGAGATAGGTGTTGCGCAAACCTTGGAGACCACCTACGTGGAGATCCTTCAGACAGTCCATGCTCACCCCACGCTCTCCGAATCCATCATGGAGGCCGTTGCCCAGGCCAATGGCGAGGCTATCCACATCTAGAGCCATCACGGCAGGGGAGGAGGATCTCTGCGTGTCCGGACTTCCAGGGGAGTTGACTGTTCTCCCGTTGGGAAGGAAATCCTACGAGGATGTTTGGAACCTGCAGAAGGACCTGGTGCTCCGCAGGAAAAAGGGGGAGATAAAGGATACTCTCATTCTGGTTGAGCACGACCCGGTCTACACCCTTGGAAAAAATGCTGACGAAAATCACCTTCTTCAGTCCCGGCCGCGAGTGGTACCAGTCTACAACGTAGAAAGAGGGGGGGATGTTACCTACCATGGGCCGGGACAACTGGTGGGGTATCCCATTCTGGATCTTCATGATCACAGGCTGAGCGTAGGATGGTACATGAGAACTCTTGAGGAAGTTCTCATGAAAACCCTGGACCATTTTGGTATTCGTGCCGGGCGGCAGGATAGGCTAACGGGTGTCTGGGTTGGAAATGAAAAGATCGCGTCACTGGGAGTCCGGCTGTCACGGTGGATTTCCATGCACGGTTTCGCCCTGAACGTGAATGTGGACCTCAGTTTTTTCGACGGCATTATCCCATGTGGAATATTTGACCACGATGTAACATCCATGAAGACAATCCTCGGTCGTGCACAGGAGCTGCGAGAGGTTGAGGAGAAGACGGTTGACGAATTTGTGAAGGTATTCCAGTTTACTTCAATTGCACAGGGTTAGGGAGGTAGGAGACGATGTCCCGCTTTCACGGATTTACGAAGAAGGAACTTCTGAACATCTACCGGAACATGGTGCTTGCGCGAAAGCTCGATGAAAAAATGCTCATTCTACTTAGGCAGGGGAGAAGTTTCTTCCACATTGGCGGGTCCGGTCATGAGGCGGCTCAACTGGCCGCGGCCCATCTTCTGCGGCCCGGAGAAGACTGGGCCTATCCGTACTACCGGGACCTCGCATTCTGTCTCGGACTTGGGATGACCGCCCGGGAAGTGCTCCTCTGTTTTCTCTCCCGGGACGAAGATCCGAACTCGGGGGGAAGGCAGATGCCAGCCCACTACGGTCACAAGGACCTTCGCCTCGTTTCTCAATCCAGTCCGACAGGCACCCAGTTTTTGCAGGCTGTGGGGTGTGGAATGAGCATGGTTAGAGCTGGCGGCAGGGAAATCGTGTACGTGTCCGCCGGTGAAGGGACAACCAGCCAGGGAGATTTTCACGAGGCGCTGAATTGGTCCAGCCTGGAAAAACTCCCTGTCATCTTTCACATCGAGGACAATAAGTACGCCATCTCTGTTCATATCAGTGAACAGACTTCCGGATCTTCAGTTTACAAAATGGTTGGCGGATACACCAATCTCGCACGCTTTCAGGTCGATGGTACTGACTTCTTTGAGTCTCACGTTGCATTTCAAAAAGCGATTGACAGGGCCCGAAAGGGGAAGGGTCCAACCGTCATCGTATCGGATATGGTTCGACTGTTGCCTCACTCTTCTTCAGATGACCAGAGGAAATACCGGCCGGAAGAGGAGCTCGAAGCTGACAAAAAAAGGGATCCCATCGACGGCTTCGCCGAGTATTGTATGGAAAATTCAGTGATTTCGCCGGAGGAATTTGAAAAGACCGGGAGTGATGTTCAGGAACAGGTGAATGGTGATTCGGAATGGGCCGAGACCCGGCCGCATCCTGAGCCGGAAACGGCCACGAAGTTTCTTTTCAGTGAAAACGGCTCAAATTACCCTGCCGAAGAGACTGAACCTGATTACATATCTGATAAGATTGTCATGGTGGATGCCATCAATCATGCCCTTCGAGAGGAAATGGCGAAAAATGAGAGAATGGTCGTGTACGGCCAGGACGTTGCGGATATGAAGGGCGGTGTCTTCACAGCCACGAAAGGATTGACCACAGAGTTTGGGAAGGAAAGGGTCTTCAATTCACCCCTTGCAGAATCAACCATCGTGGGCACGGCGGTGGGAATGGCCTCATCCGGCTGGAAGCCTGTGGTGGAAATCCAGTTTGGCGACTATATCTGGACGGCCATGATGCAGATTCGAAACGAAGTGGCATCCATGCGTTACCGGTCGAATAACGCCTGGGCATGTCCCCTCGTGATCCGCGTTCCCGTGGGAGGGTACATTCATGGGGGACTCTGCCACAGTCAGTCCATTGAGGGATTCTTCTTTCATCTGCCAGGTATTCGCGTTGCCTATCCGTCCAACGCTGCTGATGCCAAAGGCCTGTTGAAGACGGCGTGCAGGATTGAGGACCCTGTAATGTTCATGGAGCATAAGGGCTTGTATCGATTCCTCCAGGCGGCGACACCTGAGCCGGATGAGACATATGTCCTTCCATTCGGGAAAGCAAGGAACGTGAGGGAAGGGACGGATCTTACGATAGTCACCTATGGCATGTTGGTCTATAAATGCCTTGAGGCGGCCAAATCGCTGGCGGAAAGTGAGGGTGCCTCCATCGAGATCATAGATCTGCGAACCCTGAATCCCCTGGATCTGGATGCCATTGAACGATCGCTCCGGAAGACAAGCAAGATTCTCATCGCCTACGAGGACAACCTGACGAACGGTCCGGGAGCTGAAATATCAGCCATCGTCAGCGATCGCTTTTTTGAACTTCTGGATGGGCCTGTGGGAAGAGTCGCGGCGAAGGACTATCCCATCCCGTTCAGCACCGTTCTGGAAGAGGAAATCCTGCCGCAGACAGCGGACATTACCGGAGCCGCCAGAGAACTCTTGGAGTATTAGACTGAGGTGAACCATGATCGTTGATGTTATTCTGCCGAAACTGGGGGAGTCTATTACTGAGGGAACCATTATTCAGTGGCACAGGAAAGTAGGAGAGTCCATCAAGAAGGATGACATTCTTCTCGAGATCGGCACGGATAAGGTCGATTCGGAAATCCCTTCTCCCGCCGCGGGGATAGTTATAGAGATTCTGTCAAAACCGAACGATGTGGTGCCTGTGGACCAGGTCATCGCAAAGATTGACACGGAAGCTGAGGAAGGTGCGGTGCCAGCGGCTGCGGTGGAAGCTCCCCCTGATGAGGTTGTGGAAGAAAAGGAAGAAGTTCCCGCCGAACCGGAGAAGCCCGCCGCCCCCGTGACTCCGAAACGGACTTTCTACACTCCCCTTGTCCGTTCCATCGCCCGGAAGGAAAAGATATCTGACGAGGAACTTGTGTCGATCCCTGGCACGGGAAAGGGAAATCGGGTGACCAAGAAAGACCTTCTTGGTTACATTGAAGAGCGTCGCGAGAAACCGGAAGTTGAAGTCCCGCTTGTGGGGGTCCCGCCCGTTCCTGCACCTTTGTTCGAGAGTGCGCCACTAGTGGAAGAAACCGTGGAGATGGACAGGGTTCGCCAGCTCATCGCGGAGCACATGCGCAAGAGCTTGGATTCGGCTGCACACGTGCACCTCGTCTCCGAGTGTGACATGACAGGGATAGCCGATTTTATGGCGAGAAACGGTGCCGACTTCCGGAGGCAGGAGGGATTCAAATTGACTTGTACTCCCTTTTTCGTGCTCGTGGCCGTAAGAACCATTCAGGATTTTCCCGTGTTCAACACGTCGGTTGATGGGACGAAAGTGATCTACAAAAAACACATCAATATGGGCCTGGCCGTGGCTACGGAGAAGGGGCTCATGGTTCCCGTCATCAGAAAATGTGAAGAACTGAACTTTCTCGGAATCTGCCGGAGGGTGAACGACCTGGCCGAGAGGACGCGGGAAGGGAAAATCTCTGCCGATGAACTTCAGGACTCCACTTTCTCCATCACCAACTATGGCATCTTTGGAAACCTTTTCGGCACGCCCATTATCAACCAGCCCAACACGGCCATCCTCGGTGTCGGTTCCGTCACCAAACGCCCCATTGTCAGGGAGACGGAGGCGGGAGACGCTATTATTATCAGGTCCATGGCCTACCTCTCACTCGGTTTTGACCACCGGCTTATTGATGGGGCGGGGGGAGGCAGGTTTCTCAAGGCGATGGTGGGTCATCTGGAAACACTGGATACGGAGACGCTTATCTAACTCATGTCCGGACTGGACGCGATTTGAAACATTTCAACACTGGCAGACGTATGACTTTATTCCCATGAGCGAGACTCTCTCCCGCAAAAAGACCCCTCTGGCACAGGCGGCGTGATGACTCTTTCATCAGGTCAGGTGTACGAAGGCCGTACCAGTCCGCGAAAACCTTCATGGTTGAAGGTGCAAGTTAGAACCGGGGAACACTATTCAGATCTAAAGCGGATCGTCAGGACCGGAAATCTCCACACTGTCTGCGAGGAAGCGCTATGTCCGAACATCTTCGAATGTTGGGAGCGTCGTTCGGCCGCGCTCATGATCCTTGGCGATGTCTGCACCCGGTCGTGCGGTTTTTGCAGCGTCAAGACGGGCCGTCCAAGCTGGAATGATCCCGATGAGCCCAGGAGGACTGCTGAAGCTGTGAAGGAGATGGGTCTGCGGCACTGCGTGATCACCTCGGTGAATCGTGATGAGCTTCCCGACGGGGGGGCGTCTGTCTGGGCGGAAACCATCCGTCAGATTCAGCGGAAGAATCCGGACTGTTCCGTGGAGGTTCTCATTCCCGATTTCAAAGAGGACACATCCGCACTGAGGACGGTTTTCGAGGCGAAGCCGGACATCCTTGGGCACAACATGGAAACCGTCCCCCGCCTGTACGGAAAAGTCCGACCCCAGGCCAGGTTTGATTGGTCTCTTAAGGTTCTCACGGAGTCAAAATCATATGGTCTCCGAACGAAAACAGCGTTTATGCTGGGACTGGGAGAGACGGCAGAAGAGGTTTACGACCTGATGGAACACGTGGCGAATACCGGCTGCGATATCGTCGCTATCGGTCAATACCTGCAGCCAACGAAAAATCATTACCCCGTGGATCGATTCGTTCACCCTGATGAATTCCTCGTCTTCCGCGAGGACGGACTAAAAATGGGATTTCAGTGGGTTGAAGCAGGGCCTCTTGTGCGGAGTTCGTATCACGCGGATCGCCAGGCGCAATTCGCATGAATAAGTACAGGTATTATGTCTACGGCCTCATTCTGGCGGGTGGGATCGTTCTTGCCTGGCTGCTCCGCTCTTCAGCGAACGTCCCCGTGGGGCAGCCCGCTCCGTCAGAGCCGCGTCCCGACGCGACCGCACCGAACGAGGTCGTCTTCGGAAGCCTGGCTCTGCGCGTCCCGGAGGGATGGCGGGCCGAAAGACCTTCTTCGACTATGCGATTGGGACAATTCAGCCTTCCCGGAAACGAAATGGGTGACAAGGATGCCGAACTTTCCATTTTCTCCGGCATCGGTGGCGGGACGGAGAGCAATCTTGCCAGGTGGTTCGATCAGTTTCAGCAGCCGGACGGCGCACCATCGAGCGATCGGGCGAGGACCTGGCGTTTTACGCAGGGAGACATGGGGATTACGATGGCCGACCTTTCGGGAACCTACATGGGATCGGGGATGATGACGGGTCAGCAGGTGGATTTATCCAATTATCGTCTTCTTGCGGCAATCGTGGAAACATCCGATGATACTTATTACTTTAAGCTGGTAGGGCCTCAAGCTACCGTGGAAAGATGGGCGATGAGTTTTGAGACTTTCATCCGCACTGTTCGGCGGGTTGGCAGATGATCTCGTAGATCATGCAGTTTTGGCAGGATTGACTGCCACCATTACCTTTCGTCGGGATTGGCATTATGTTTGTTGATTCCTAAATTCAAAGAAAGGAAAAAGCATGTCTGAAGAACTTAAAGACGATATAGAGGACAAAGAGCTTGAGTCCGAAACGGAATCAGACGAGGGTGTCAGTGTTCCCGGAACCTTTCCTGTCATGCCCCTCAGGAATACCGTCCTGTTTCCGCAGCAGGTCATTCCCACCTACATCGGTCGCGAACGCTCCCTCAGGTTGATTGACGATCTGCCTGCGGGAAAGAAGATGATCGTTGTGGTTGCTCAGGAGGACGGTTCTATAGAGAATCCCGAACCGGAGGATTTGTATGCCTGGGGAACATTATCAATTGTGCTGAAAGTTTTCGACATGCCGGACAACAGCAAGTCAGCGATCATTCAGGGAATGGAGAGGGTAAAGGTCCTTTCCTTTATTCAGGAAGAGCCATATTACAAAGCGGCAGTGAAGCGTGTGGAGGACAGGGAGACTGAAGGGATTGACGTTGAGGCACTGGCCACGAACATTCGGGGTGTTTTCCGGGATCTCATCAATATTGCCCCTTACCTCACGGAGGAGCATTCCGGCGTTCTCAGCAGTATCCAGAAACCCGGCAAACTTGCGGATCGCGTCATTTCCCTGGTGACGATTCCGACGAATGAGAAGCAGGAAATCCTGGAAGAACTGGATATCAAAAAGAGGCTCGAAAAGTCAACCGTTCTCCTGAACAGGGAAGTCCAGAGGATTAAGCTCGGGGAGAAGATTCAGACGGAAGTCCAGGATGAGATTTCCAAGACTCAGCGGGAGTATTATCTGCGGGAGCAGTTGAAAGCAATTCGAAAGGAGCTGGGTGAGGATGAAGGTCCCACCGAACTCAAAGAGCTGGAAGAGAAAATCGATGCGGCAAGCATGAGTGAGGAGGCCGACAAGGTAGCCCGGAAGGAGCTGGACCGTCTCACCAAAATACCCCCTCAATCTCCTGAATACACGGTTTCCAGGACGTATCTCGATTGGTTACTGGAACTCCCATGGAATAATTCAAGTGATGACCGGGTGGATACCCGGGAAGCCAAGAAGATTCTTGACGAAGACCATTGGGGTTTGGATGATGTCAAGCAGCGTATCCTTGAGTACCTGGCTGTGAGAAAGCTGAAAGAGGAGAGAGTCAAGGATGGCAGGGTTAAAGGGCCGATCCTCTGTTTTGTGGGTCCTCCCGGTGTCGGAAAGACCTCCCTGGGAAGGTCGATCGCGCGGGCAATGAACCGCGAATTTGTCCGGATTTCGTTGGGAGGCGTCAGGGACGAGGCAGAGATCCGCGGTCACCGTCGGACCTATATTGGTGCTCTTCCCGGCCGGATTCTCCAGAGTCTCAAGAAGGCAGGAACGAATAATCCCGTCTTCATGCTGGATGAGGTGGACAAGGTGGGAGCCGATTTCCGAGGTGATCCGTCGTCGGCCCTGCTTGAGGTACTCGACCCGGAGCAGAACTTTTCGTTCAGCGATCATTACCTCGAAGTTCCATTTGACCTGAGCAAAGTGATGTTCATTTCCACGGCGAACCTGAGAGATCCCATCATCCCTGCCTTAAGGGACAGAATGGAAATTCTTGATTTCACGGGATACATCGAGGAGGAAAAGATTAACATTGCCAAGAAGTATTTGATTCCCAAGCAGCTTGAGGAGAACGCGCTGACCGACGAAGACTGTTCATTTCTCACCTCCGCGATAAAAGAGCTCATCGATTCCTACACGCGGGAAGCGGGTGTTCGGAATCTGGAGAGAGAAATTGCCAACGTCCTGCGCAAGATTGCCCGGGACCGGGCGGAAGGGAAGAAGCAGTTCACCAAGATCACAAAGCCGGTGGTGCACAAGTATCTGGGAGCGCCGCGATACTTTTCTGAAATGGCTGAGAGGATGAGCAAGGCCGGAGTGGTCATAGGTCTGGCGTGGACATCCGCCGGTGGTGATATTCTCTTCATAGAGGCCACCAGGATGCCAGGGAAGGGCGAATTAATCCTCACGGGCCACCTGGGTGACGTTATGAAGGAGTCGGCCAGGGCCGCACTTTCGTACGTGAGGGCGAATGCGGAAACGTTGGGTATTGAGCCGGACTTCGCCGAGAAGACGGACATTCACATCCATGTGCCGGCGGGCGCCATTCCGAAGGACGGTCCTTCTGCCGGTACAGCCATATTCACGGCCATCGTTTCTCTCTTAACGGACCGGACCGTTAAAGATACGATAGCCATGACGGGTGAAATCACTCTTCGGGGAGCCGTTTTGCCCATTGGGGGTGTACGGGAGAAAGTGACTGCTGCTCACCGGTCAGGAGTGAAGGAGGTGATTCTTCCCGGTTTCAACAAGAAGGATCTTGAAGATATTCCCACGAAGGTGTTGAAGGATATGAAGTTCCACTTTGTCAAGGAGGTATCGGAGGTAGTCGATCACGCTTTTCCGAAGGCGCCCGAACCGAAGAAGTCGAAGCCAGGCAAAGCGATCCCCAGGGCCCCCTCCGCCCAAGCGTGACCGGTTACCGGTCTATTAGTTGATTGGTTAACTGGTTATTGGTGACTGCCGACTGTCGGAGCCCGACGGATCGGGCGGAGATCCCGCCAGCGGCGGGGCCAACTGCCAACTGCGGACTGCCAACTGCGGACCTCTGACTGTACTCTTGGTTCTTGGAGCTTGGTTCTTACCCCGAAGGGGGCGGGGGCGCTTAGCTCAGCTGGTTGAGAGCGCCGCCCTTACAAGGCGGAGGTCACTGGTTCGAATCCAGTAGCGCCCACTTTTTGAGGCGGAGGTCGTAGGTTCTCCCGAAGGGACTCCTCAGGAAGAATCCTACAGCGCCCACGTAATTGATTCGGGTATATCACCGTCAAGAACCCGTCTTTCTCGACGGATTTCTTGCATTTAGGAGTAATGAGACGCGAAGTGGCTACAGACATAACGAGGGAACCCGCCGCTCCTTACAGGGGTCATTTTGATACCAAAAAAGGCCTTTTAAGGCCTGAAAACACCTATTGTTGGAACGTTAGTCCTTGAATATCAGTAACTTAGCGTGGTCCGACCCCAGATTCACTCGAAGAAACATGCAATTGGGATTCAATGCCCCATTCTGGCGAACGATCGGGCTCCTAGCTAGACGACCATGATCGGCAAAACAATCTCCCACTTTAAAATCCTCGAGAAGCTCGGTGAGGGCGGGATGGGAGTCGTCTACAGAGCGGAAGACACCGAGCTCATGAGCGTGTGATTTTGGCCATAGTTCAATCCGAACGAGGCCGGACTGTTACAATGGGCGGGTGAAAAATTACTGCTTCGTGCAATTTATCAGCGGTGAATTTGCCCCCCGACCTGTAATTTATACTAAGTACCATCAGGTTCTCGTAAATGGGAGAGCGAAGATTAACCACCGAATAATCTTACAAACACCCAAATTATCATCATGGAGAAACACAATGAACAATAAAGTTATTCTCGTCTCGGGGGCCACCGGACAACAGGGTGGCGCAGTGGCACGGCGCCTGCTTGAAGGTGGCTGGAAAGTACGCGCACTCGTACGAGATCCGAAAAAAGATACAGCGCAGACATTGGCCAAGCAGGGTGCGGAACTTGTACAGGGCGATTTGTACGACCGCATTTCGCTTAGTGGAGCTCTGAAGGGAGCGTACGGCGCGTTCAGCGTCCAGAATTTCTGGCTTCCGGATGTGGGTTATGAAGGCGAAATCAAACAGGGCAATTTGTTTGCGGATGCAGCCAAGGAAGCAGGCATCCAGCATTTTGTGTATTCGTCGGTTGGAGCAGCGCATCGAGGCATGGGCCAGAAGCACTTCGAGAGCAAGTGGATGATCGAACGCCACATAAAAGAACTTGGCTTGCCGTACACTATTGTGCGTCCGGTTGCGTTCATGGACAACCATAATTGGTGGCGCCCGCAAATCTCAAACGGAACTTTCCAAAACTTGGGGGTGCGCCACGACAAGAGAACGCAGATGATAGCAGTAGAGGACATCGGCGGGATCGTGGCGATTGTGTTTTCAGAGAAGCAAGAGTATGTGGGGAGAACGCTCGAAATCGCAGGGGACGAGTTGACCGAAACGGAGAAAGTGGCGACTTTCACCAAAGTGATTGGTCGTCCAGTAAAGCTTGTACAGCCACAGATGTCCGAAGGCGACACTCCAGACGAAGAGCAGATCGCTACAATCCGCTTCTTTAACGGTAAAGCTTATACAGCAGACATTGCCGCCGTGAGAAAAATTCACCCCGGCCTCCGAACCTTTGAGCAATATTTGCGAGAAACTGGCTGGGAGAATTTACCAGTATTACCAATGCCTGAGGGTGGCAGTACTTGGGGCCCTTAATAACTTCATCTATTAATCATGGGGGTGCAAGAGAAGCAGAAACGATTGTAGAAGAGGTTTAGAGAGTCAAAGGAGGCGGCTGCTTCTCCCAGTGTGTAGAGAAAGAGAGAGAACGCACCTCACTGGCAGCCGGCAGTAGGTTTGGGGATTGAGAAGACTGTCACATAAATGCTTCGCACTTGGCAAACAAAAAGATATTGGAGCGAAGGAGCAATGAATCTAGTTAGATGAATTCTCAAGAGATGAATAACCGTGAAGTTGCGCTTGAGTTTGTCAAGAGCTTCTGTGCCGGGGACATCAATGAGCTAGCTCCGCTGCTAGCCAATGATCTGAAGTTCAAGGGCCCGCTCTTCCAGTTTGAATCGAGCGTCGCGTATATGCGCAGCTTGCAGGAAGATCCGCCAGAGAAAAGTGGCTATCGCTTATTGAGTGTGACCGAGAGCAACGACAGTGTTTCCATCTTCTACGAGTATCAGAAAAGAGAGGGGCCAATCACGATTGCCCAGTCCTTTAGAATCGCCAATCGTAAGATTAGCGAGATCCTGTTGGTATTTGATACAAGAGAATTCGCCTAACGGTAAAGCTAAGCAGTGAGTGTCACGGAGCGAGGCGAGTCAGCTTGAGCGATTTGTTATGTGTTTCTTTCATTTCTTTATTGGTATTTCGCTCTAAAATCTATGATCGTTTATTTTTCTGCAACACCTCTTCTATCTCAAATGTAAGTTTACCTGGTCCCTGAACAAACGCAATTCTGACACCCCATGGTTTATTTTCTGGTTCTTGTATTGAAATTGCTCCTCTCGCTATCACATCTTCATAATCGTGATCACAATCTTTACTCCCAAAGGCAATTGTTGATGGAACGTCTTCTTCAGAATCATTTATTATGATAGCAATTGACCCAAAGGTAAACATCGACATTTCATGATCTTCCTCAACGGGCGTTACATACCAAACTTTTTTTAACCACTCAACCGCTTTGGATCTGTTTTTAACATAAACATGAAAGTGAGAAATTTCCATAGATTAACCTTTCCCCAAATTTTTTGACCGGTTGATTTGCGAATCTACTCTTAAATTCATGCCGCGAAAGGTATCCCAAAGAGCTATGATGGTCTCTTAGAATTTTAATTATCCTCATATTTTACACATAACTTGTATTACATACCTTAATCGTAATATAACCCGTGAACCTCCGACTGGACTTCGGCAAAATATACCGAAGACACTCTATTTCGGTCTCCGTCAGTTCTTCATTCACTTCAACCCGCCTCAGAAGTGAAACTGTCCTAACCATATTGACCCCTTGCCATTTAATCAAGCCCGAAAGAAAAAGGTCATGCAAAAAAGTGTGAAATGTCAGCACATGACATCTGATATCGTCCCTTAAATCATTTTGCTGATATTTACCGAATTTTTCTACCCATTTTTGCCTCTTTTTGACCATTGGGGAAGATATGAGTCGCCCCTCATTCAGGGGACTTATCGTCAAGAATCGTCACCGAGCCCGCCGAGGCTCGAACTCGGGAACAACGGCTAAGAAGACAGTTGACCTGCCGTCGAGAAAAGCAAAAACGTCGCGGTAAAACGTTAACAAGGAATTCGGACTCTCCAAAAGAGAAGCAGTAGAAGTCCCTGCGTCGGGTTATGAGCCCTTCGATTATCTAATAAAAACAATATCTTAAGATGCCACTGTGCCCTGAGTGTGCCTCACTGCTGAAATAGTTGGCATCTGCCAACCTGAGAGAAAGCCCCACGGGTCGAGAGATCGGTGAGGCTTTTAAATTGGCGGTCAGATAGCAGTGGATTTTCAGTTCATGGCTATCCTGTCGGTACATGAAAAATAAGGCCGGCAAACGGGGCAGGAATTTGACCCATAGTGACCAGCGTCGACCAGGCTGTACGCTTCGGATGAGGCGTGAACTAAACCATGGAAACGGAAATGTGGCTCATGGTTCTAGACCCAAGTAGCTCACAATGCTTTGACGACATACACCGTGATGAATGCGATATGTTCGATTCAGAGACGATGGACCAAATCTATCCCCAGAACGTTCAACGGGCTCCGTTTTATTGGGAATAGTCTAGGCAAAAACTCTCAATGCTTATGAGTACAATCTTTTTCTCCTCGACAAAGAGAAATATTGACCAATTGTTCAATATTTAGCTTGACTTATTGACCGTACGATTGGTAAATTAAAGTCGGAAATCGATATTATGGCCCGCCCAAAAGATAGCACCCGAGTAAAAGCAGCCGAAAACCGGCAGAAAATTTTAGAATCGGCCATGGACACCTTCGCCGAGAACGGATATGAAGGGGCCAGTATGCGCCAGATTGCCTATGTGGCCGGCGTCAATACGTACATGCTTTACTATCATTTTGAGAAAAAGAAGACTCTGTTTGAGCAGGTCCTTAAATCTGTGACCGGCCAGGTATTCTCCGAGCTCGGGAAGGGAATTGGGGATGCTGAGGATCTGGAATCAGCCATCGGCAAGGTGTATGATATATATGCCGATCTGATGGCGAATCGTAAGGGACATCTGCGCTCCTTTCTAGCACAGGAAATAGCCGCCGGTGCCTCGCATATCGCCCCTGTATTACGGGTAATGGGGCCCGAGATCATCAAGCTTTTGGAGCCGAAATTATGTGACCACCTAAACCGAGAAGAGCTTCCCTATCAGGATGTCGTCCGGTCGGTTGTCATCATGATGTCATCCATAGTCGCAACCTTTCTATTGGAACCGGCATTCCAAAATTTGTTGGACGTTTATGGCTTAGCCGTTAGAACACCCGAGTATAAGGCTCAGTTCACCGCCACCATTATGGGCGGTATCGAGCAGCATTATGCAGGAAAATCTCGTAAACTGGAGGAGAATTGATGAAAGCGAAACTCATCCGCTGGACGATGGAAAAGTCAAAGATTATCGTATTTTTCACTGTCGTGCTCAGCCTGTTTTTGGCCTCGGGCGTACGCTTTATTCATTTTGAGGATGATATTTTGAAAATGCTCCCGGATGATATGCCTTCTCGCATCGTCTGGGAAGAGGTGGAAGATCAATTTGGCGCCACCGAACCTCTCTTAGTGTCGTTGGGCGGTGATGGTCAGCTTTTCACTGCCGAGCGATTGGCGATGATCTGGGATATCACCCGCATGATTGAAGACGATCCCAAGGTCGATGAAGTGCTGAGCCTGGCAACCATTAACCGTATCGACAATGTGGACGGTTTCCTGGAGGTTGGCGATCTCATGTCGGACCGCGATCTTAACGCTGAGGACATCGCAAGCATGGTTTCCTACCTCGAGGCCAATAGCGAAATTGCCGATCGTCTCCTCTCCGCCAATAAGGATTATGCTATGATCGCCGTCTTGCCCCGGGCCGGAGCGACGGATCAAGACCTGGTGGCTGCGACTGACCATGCATTGGAAATTGTCCCCGAAAGTGTCCAAATCTCCCTTGCCGGCATGCCGTACATGAGGGGTATCCTCTCCGAAACAGTCCAAACGGAAGTCTTTGGTTTGATGCGCATTGGTCTGATCATACTGGCGCTCGTTCTACTGGTCAACCTGCGATCAGTAGCAGGCCTCGGCATGGTGCTGGCCGTTAACATTCTCTCGACCGCATCGATGGCTGGATTTCTAGGCTGGCTGTTTTATTTAACAGGAAGCGATCAGTTCAACTTTACGGTCCTCAACAGCTCCATGCCGATCATATTGCTGACCATTGCAACAGCAGATGGGGTCCACATCATCACCCGATTCTTTAGAGAGATGCGCGAACGTGACGATGCCTGCGAGGCTCTTAAGGTAACCATGAACGTTCTCATGCTGCCGGTATTTTTAACTTCGATTACAACGATTGCCGGCTTCATCTCCTTGGTTACTGCTCCCCTGCGAGTGATGACCGGCTATGGCGTCGCAATATCGTTTGGCATCGGCTGGGCGTGGATACTGTCTATCACCTTATTGCCAAGTCTGATCTCGATGAAAAAATGGCGCTTGTCTGCCAAGGCACTCGCCAGCGCGGGTGCGTTTGAAAAAATTATCCATCGCGTCGGCCAGTTGGTGTTGGATAGGCCGAAAGCCGTATTGGCTGGCGGCATGGCATTGATAATCGTCTCGCTGATAGGGGCAACAATGGTGATTGTTGAGGTCAACTTCTTGACATTCTTCAAGCCAGCATCACCTATCCGCCAGAGCATGGAATTTGTGGATGACAATTTTTCAGGAACGCTTAACCTGGCTATTGAAATTAGTGGCGACCTCAAAGAGCCGACAGTTCTCTCGCAAATGGAAGACATTCAGACTCACCTTGAGCAGGAACCATACGTCGGCAGCACGATCTCCATTGCAAACATTGTTCGCAAGCTGCACCGCACGATAATGGACGATGATCCTGCTTTTGAGATTATCCCCAAAACGCGAGATAAGGTAGCCAACTTGCTCACGCTCTACGGCATGTCCGGCGACCCGGATGACTTCAGTGGGTTTGTCGATTACGAATACAGCAAGGGCTTGGTCACCGCGACAGTTAAACAGAATTCAACAGCTCAGCTTTTGGAAATGGTCGACCGCATTAACGAATATTTGGCCGAGATTCCAACGGACGATGTCACTGTGCGATTCACAGGCTTTCCCGTGTTTGTCAAAGATTTCGTGAATGTGCTCATCATAAGTTCGTTCAGGTCCTTAGCGGTCTCACTCATATTGGTGGTGCTGCTCTCGTGGTTCTTCTTTAGATCGCTCCGCTGGGGACTCCTGGCCGTCCTGCCGCTGGGCACTGCCATCATCCTCAACTTTGGGTTGATGGGATGGATCGGCCTGGAACTCAATCACGTCACCGCTCTGCTTACTTCAATCATCATAGGTGTGGGGGTCGATTTTGCTGTCCATTTTGTTGCGCAATATCGCTACTTCCTGAAGCAAGGCATGGATCGTGATATGGTGAGCCAAGCGACAATCGACGACGTTGGGTATCCCATTATCCTCAATGTGGCAGCGGTATCGTTTGGATTCTCGGCGTTGCTCTTCTCGCAATTCGTTCCCATGGAATATATGGGCGGGTTGGTGATCATCTCGATGGTTTCATGTGCCCTCGGTACGTTGACCATTTTGGCGACTCTTACCCATCTTATGCGTGATAAAGTGACTGCCTAAGATCGGCGCCGCGATAAACATTGAAGCAAACAATTTGCTAGAGAGGACTTAAAAATGATTCGCAACCTACTTATTGCACTACCATTGTTAGTGAGTATAGCAGTGGCCCAGACGGCTGAAGAGGTAGCCAAACTGATCGATGAGCGATCTTCGCCCGTTGATCTGACCTCAGACATGACGATGATCTTGACTGCCAAAAACGGCTCTACGAGAACATTGACGACCCACTCGGTGCGCAAAGATGATACCCATATGATCCTCTGGTTCACCGCCCCCGCCGATGATCGGGGCGTGGCGCTGCTGATCATTGAAAAGGAATCAGGGGATGAGATGCGTATGTGGCTGCCCGGATTCAAAAAAATGCGCCGAATTTCATCAAGCAAACGAGGCGGCAGCTTTATGGGTTCCGATCTCTCCTTCGAAGATTTGACCAGTCGTACCATTGAGGATTACACTTATAACTTACTTGACGATGAAACGACAGATGGTGTCGAGTATTGGATGCTTGAGAATATTCCCGATCCCTCACTGCGCTCTTCGTATGGTAGGATCGTTTCCAAAGTGCGCAAGTCTGACGCGTTTGTGGTGCAAGAAACATACTATGATCGAGGCGATGAGCTGCTGAAAGAACGTACGATTGAGGTCGGGGAATATGGCCAATATTCGTTGCCGACTAAAATGGTGGTTCGCAATGTTCAGAAAAGCCATACAACGGATTTAATCTTCGACAATATCGAGGTCGACACAGGTGTGGATCTCTCACTGTTCCATGAACGTAACCTGCGGAGGTTACCATGACGGTGACTCTACACTTGGCATTAGCATTGCTAGTTCTTAGTACGACAATTTCGGGCCAATTGGCCATTCACGGCGAGGTCAATCCGTTAATTCGGGTGACGACTGATCATCGCTATCTATCGTTGCCCCACCGATTTGTGACCCTCAACGGCGAGCAGCGTGGTGACCGCGTTGGTTTGTACTTCAGCACGGCACTGGAATACCGCCTGAACACCAATGCCGCCCTGATTGATCTGCGGGAAGCATATGCCGAGGTCACAACAGATCTGGGTGACTTCAAGTTCGGCAAACAGATTTTGGCCTGGGGGGCCGTCGATGGGAACAACCCCACCGACAATGTCAATCCGTACGATTTCTACTACCTCTTTTTGCCTGGCACCGATCGAAAACTGGGCGTGGTGGCTGGCTCGGCGATTCTCTACCTGGGTAATATCACCATCGATGCGGTGATTACGCCGGTGTTTCAGCCCAACCGCCTGCCGCTCAATGAACCCGATTTCCCCATCTTTGGCGATGGACCTCCTCCTGCTGATGCTCTACCGATTATAATACCCGATCGCTCTATTGATAATAGTGAATTCGGTCTACGAACCACATTACAGACCTCGTTCATGGATATCTCGGTTAGTTATTTCTCGGGATTCGACCGCTCCTTCTCTCCTTTTCTTCAGACGCAACCATTTCCGACTGCGCTTGGGTACCTCCGAACTCAAGTAGTTGGATACGACTTGGTCACCTTTTTAGGGGGCTGGGCGCTTCGAGTTGAGGGGGCCTACTTTGTCACCGAGGATAAGGACGCCGACGATCCCCTTGTACGCAACCCCTATATTCAGTACGCAGCGCAAGTCGACTACTCCGGCACAGTCAGTACCTGGATGGCACAGTATCTCGGCACTTACATCACGGGTATCGACGAAAGTGATGTTGTGCTGCTGTCTCCCACTGAATTTGTTAGCGAAGAGGTGAACGAGAAGGATCTTATAACGCCTAAGATGGGCATGCCATTTGCGGTGATCACTCAAAATGCCATCATGGCAAATGGGTCCCTGGACTTGATCGACGGGCGATATACGGTCCGGGCACAGACGCTGTACGATCTCGACAATGCCGGATATATGCTCGGTGGCGGCGTGGAGGTTCACATGGAAGATGCCTTTGATCTGGAAATTGCCCTCATCATGTTGGGGGGAGACGACGCGAGCAAACTGAGTAACTTGACCGACTTCTCTCATCTGTCTATCAGGCTTAGTTACAGCTTTTAAATTGATGGCATATAAAAAAGGCCCTCAGCCGCAAGATTACAGGGCTCATAAATATAAATAGATAAATATAAATAGAAAGGGGTCAAGTCTGCCGTTGACCCTTGTGTTCTATTGTCGCAAGATCATGCCATGAGCAGGCCATTACACCTAGCGTTGTCCGACCGCAGATTTTCCCAACAGGATAAGCTGGAGAGGACGGAAAGAAAAATAGTTAATAATCAAGATGTGACCGTATGCCGTGTATAACGTATGACCCGTGGGTTAAAGTCCCACCCTGGGAGTTGTCAGTTCGCCCAGGTAGTTTGAGGGAGGTGTTAGGGGTAACCCGAAGCGCCGAGTTCCCTGACAGAGCCCCT
>JAZGBI010000055.1 GCA_036476315.1 Candidatus Neomarinimicrobiota bacterium
GGTAGCACCCGTATCCCGTCCGTATCCACATATTTGCGGTCAAGAACGGTAAAAAACGGTCAGATTCGGCAAATGAGACGGTAAGAAAAAGGGATTATAGTGGAGGTAATTCCAATTTCTAATCCCTTTAATTTTATAGAGTTAATTACTCGTGGAGCCGAAGGGACTCGAACCCTCGACCTCCTGAATGCCATTCAGGCGCTCTCCCAACTGAGCTACGGCCCCTTGTTAAGAGCAAAGATAAAAGATAAAAGATAAAAGAACCAAGAGCCAAATACCCACTCATCGATGAAACATAGTTGATATTTTGTCGTTAATTCCAATTATTGGTATATTAGGTTTCCTGATGAGGAGTGCAAATGTGAATAACTCGAAATGGGTCACCGTGGTGAGTGTTGCCGCGCTGTCACTCTGGCTTGGGGTATTTTCTGCTTGTTCCGAGAGCAAGGCAGTGTCCGGTTCGGCGGTTCTGGTTGTCACTGGAAATGTGCACAGTCAACTGGACCCGTGCGGGTGAAAGAATCGTCCGTACGGCGGTCTGCCGAGAAAAGCAACCTACGTCGATGGCCTGAGAGAGAATGGGGATGACCCTATTATCCTTGACGCGGGCGACATCTTCTTCTCTGTTGAGAAAGTAAGCGGGGTTCAGCGTGAACAGTCAATTCTGAGGGCGAACACCCTTGTGGAGGGGTACAACATTATCGGATGTGACGCTCTGAATATTGGAAATAAAGATTTTGCCGAAGGTACAGACTTTCTCAAGGAATTGGCTTCCAACGCTCTATTTCCGTTCGTTTCGGCAAATATTGTTGACGCGGAGAAAAAGGAACTTCTGTTTGAGCCCTTCAGGGTCATAGAAAGGTCAGGCTTACGGCTTGGGGTGCTCGGTTTGACGACACACCTCCCTGCTCATGTCGATGACGTTGTCCTTCTCGATCCAATCGATCAGGCAAGGAAGATTCTCGCCGATCTCGAAGGGCAGACGGATTACCAGGTTGTTCTGTTTAGCGGCTCCTACCAAGAGGCCCTTGCCGCCAGTGACTCTCTTGTGTCGGCGGATTTCATTTTTGTCAGCGGCACCACCCGTACCCCCGCCCGGAGAAGGAGTGAGCGTGTGTCAGGACCGAGGATATACCGGCTTGGAAAACAGGGAAAATCGCTTGGGATCGTCCATTTTGACATTGAGGATGCGAATCAAGAACTCATCGATGTCTCCACGTTAAAGTGGAGAGAAGCTTTCATAACGAGACAACTGAAAAGAATGGGTCAAAAGGATCCGTCAAAGGAACTCGAGGAGATTTATCAAGACAGTCCCGAAATGGTTGATCGAATCCATCAGATCACGGTAGAGAAGAAATCCATTGAAAAAAGGCTGGCTGAATTGAAGAGCACGCTTTGGTTTGATTTTGTACCCATGACGAAGGAGGTGGAGGACAACCCTCAATTACTGGCCATGGTTGAAAAAACCCTTGCCGAGTGCGACCGAATCGAGGTCGCTGACAAAACCTCCAACTCATCCCCCGGTCGCGATGCGACCCGCGCGACTCGAGGGTCTCCCAGGCCAAGAGTCCGCACGTCCATTCAATGAGCAGTTCGAAGATAGGTCAGGGTCTCATGATTCTGGCCCTATCCTTTACGTTTGGCTTAGGCTATAACGCTTTGAGAAGCGGCGGCATTCCCCTTATCGCAGAAAAGGAAATGATGACAAGCGAAAACGTTTCGGACATTGATTCTCTTCTTATGGAAGGGACGGTTTTCGCTGCTCCGGTGTTGATCGATCTTGACCTGGCGAAGCAGTTGTTCGACATGGGTGTTGTATTCATCGATGCCAGGGATGAGGAGGAGTTCCGGGAAGGGCATGTTCGTGGAGCTGAAAATCTGTCTATCATTCAGATTGCTTCTCAGTTCTTTCCAATCGATCCACTGGTGACATATTGCGACGGCCGTGGATGCGACCTCAGTCTGGAACTGTCAGAAAACCTGATGCTTGACTGGGAGTTTACGAAGGTGTTCGTTTTTGAGGGCGGGTGGCCCGATTGGGAGGCTGCTGGCTATCCGACCGAGGTAGGCCCTTGACATTCTTGAATAGAAGGTGGGTAGTTGTCGCATTCCGGATGGCTCTCGGTGTCATGCTGATCTATGCAAGTTTTGATAAGATTGCCAATCCTTCCGAATTCAGCGGAGTGATCGCGAACTACCAACTGATCCCATTTTATTCCTCAAATCTTCTCGCCATTCTTTTACCGTGGTTAGAGTTTTTCGTGGGAGCTTGTCTCATTCTTGGACTTCTTGTAGATGGTGCCGCTTTTCTTACGATGGGAATGATGGTGGTGTTCATCGTAGCGTTGTCGCAGGCCACCGTTCGCGGCCTGGATATCGAATGCGGATGTTTCAAGGATGCCTCAAAAGTCGGAGTCAGAAGAATTGTGGAAGATTTCGTTTGGCTGGGAATGGCGTACGTGATTTGGCGTCGGGTGGAAAAGCCGTTGGAGATCTACCCCAAATCCGTTTGAAACTCCTATCCGCCGGCCTAAATTTTTAATGAATTCTCTTCCCGATTCCCATATCATGCGAGAGTAGCTTCCCGATTGAATCGGGAGTAGAGCTCCGCGTTGCTCCCGATGTGTCGGGATCGCGGGTTGCGTTGTGAGATTCTCTGCTCCTTCTGTGGTGGTGCGGACGTGAGAAGCGCAAGTTTTATGCGAGAGTAGCTCAGCTGGTAGAGCCCCACGTTGCCAACGTGGCTGTCGCGGGTTCGAGTCCCGTCTCTCGCTCAAAGAATATCGTTTCCTTACGGGAAAAAGATGGAGGAATTGATTCGATTTCAGAACTGGGATTCTTACTTTCTGCCGTCGCGGGTTCCCCCGACAAGTCGGGGCGTCTCTCGCTCAAAACGAAAACCCCGCACCTGCGGGGTTTTTCCACGCAGATCCCAGATTATCGCTTATCCCTGTGCTTGTCTTGAGGACATGGTACCAGGATCCAGGGGAAGATAAGGCCGGATCTTGTCTAAATATTTCCAGATAAAATTCAGAGCACTGTCATAATCTTCGTCTTCTATTTCGATACAGTGGGTGGCACCTTGTTCATCTGAAATCTTGGCGGTGTCGAACTGATCGATATCGAGTATCCTCAGGTAAATCCGCTTCATGGAAGTTCGCCGTTCGGTGGCACAAAATACAAATGTGTCATCTCATAGTCAACATGTGGACTACGTGTTGTCACGGGAGTTATGGGGTTTGCATCATTGGAATCCCTACTTTCAGCGGTTAAATTTTCCGTGGAAATGGCGTCGTACCCAAGCGGTCTAAGGGGGCGGTCTGCAAAACCGCTATTCATCGGTTCGAATCCGATCGACGCCTCTTTCCCCGTGCCGGAGTGGCGGAATTGGTAGACGCAGCGGACTTAAAATCCGCTGGCCCAGAAGGGCCGTGCCGGTTCAAGTCCGGCCTCCGGTACTGAAAATCCTCGACGAGAAATCCCGATTCTTCCGGATTTTTTTCTTGCCGTGATTGGTGGTGGAAATTGGTGGAAGGCTCATTTCTTCCACCACCTTCAGCGCTCAAGGTGGTGGAAATTTTCTTCAGACGAGAAGTAATGTCCAGCGATCCGGCCACGTCTCCCCGCAATTGTTCTTTGTCAGTATAGTATTTTGACGTTACCAGGGTGGAGCTGTGGCCAAGTAGGGAAGATACAGCACTAAGTGACTGTCCCGTTAACACGCGAAGCGTTGCCCCGCTGTTTCTGAGCGTTTTAAGATTACACCGGATCCCAATGCTCTTGAAATAGTCTTCAGTCAGGTGGCGGACTTGAGAGTAGGAATAGGGGAAGGGGGCAGGCCACATTTTCTTGTCCTTCAAACGTTGTTCCAGGATCGTCCGTAGCTCCTCTCCGTCACTTCCGATCAGAGGGATCGTTAACCATTCCACTTCCGCCTTTTTCTGCTTCAAGTTCGGCCTCTCCACATAGCGACCGTGAAATCGATCCCAGGTGAGCAATGGAAGCAATATCTCCGTGGCTCTGCAGGCAAAATACAGATAGGCAAGGATCAAGGCGTAAATCTCATCCCCCCTTGGGTATAACGGGGTTTGCTCCAAGACGTATTGAACCTGTTCAGGAGTCAGCGACGTCACGTTTACACTCGGGAGGGCAGGGCCCTTCACTCCTCTTGTCGGATCCTTTGGCACGTAATCGTTCTGATACAGCCATCTCAAACAGGCTTTAAGATGTCTAAGGTACTTGCCCTGGCTGTGCGGGGTTATGTAGCTGTTCCTATCTCTGCCAAACGATGAAGAACGTAGATAGGCCAGGAAATTTCTCAAGTGTTTGGGGTTTAGGCCCCCAACAGTCCCCTTTTCCCTTGCTCTCCTGAACAAGGGATCGTCCCGGTTTGCTTCACAGAAATATTGCCAACTCTTCTTGAACTCCTTTAGGGTATCCTTGGATCTGCCTTCTTTTTCTTTTTCCTCCCAGAACCTCAACGGGGCATCCTCCAAGGCAGTGGCCTCTTTCTGTCTGCTCTCGTATTCCTCCGGCCCCAATTGCAGAATCTTCTGGAGTTTCAGGCTTACAGCAAAAGCTTCAGTCTCAGCATCTTTCCTGGTGCCCTGGATCGTTCTCTGGCATCGGTTTCCAGTTTCGTCTGTCCAAACAAGATTCCAGGAATAGATACCGGCGTTCGGGTTAGTCTTCTTGGAAGATTGGTGCTTGGCCTTACGGATATAGACCTTGACTGCTTTGCGACGGTAAGGCATGGTCTCCTCTCAATCTCAATTCTAATGTTTTGATGGCCGTTTATACTTACCCTGGGATTCATAGTAGAAAGCGACAGCCTTGACAATTACTGACGCTACGGAGGTAAAATTGTGATTTGCCTCTTTTTCAAGTAGTTTCCACAATTCTACCGGAATTCTAAGGGATGTTATGCGACCATATTGTTTCTTTTTTGTTGTCATTGTATCTCGACACTACATAATCAAAATCAAATAGTCAATACTTAATTCGCAGGGTCGGTTGTGCAGCAGTCTCATTGTCTTTACTGTTGATTGATGAAGGAATCGTTCCCTGCTTCTCCAAGCCGCACCCAGAACACCGGATTATTGGAACAATCTTTTCGGCCGAAACGTGGAACCGTACCACTGAGAAGTAATGAAGGCTGAGTGAACATCTGAGCTTAGATTGTACCGTCATCTCAGCAAACCAATAAGAAAATCGGTCAGTTTTATGAAACCAGCCCCACCGTGTGGTCGATAGCATTTTCTGTGAACCAGTTTTACCCACGATCGGAAAGAAGCGAATATGGTCACCTGGCCGGTGGGTTTCAAGATTCGGTCAAACTCTCGCGACATGAGTTCCAAATCAAGGGGCTTTCCCCATGGCAAGACGTCTGTAAGGATAAGATCGACGCTTTTCCAATTTGCCCGCCTAACTCTGGTATGGTATATCTTGAGAACGCTGCGGTTTTCTGTAGCGCAAATTGGAAATGGCCAGAATTTAATGCATCTCATTGTTTTTCATTCCGTTAGGCTATATCTTCTATCTTTGTTGTGATACTGTTTTCCATAGCTCAAATCGGCCAGATTTCCCTTTGTGATACGTTTTTCCGTACTAATTGTGATACGTTTTTCCGTAGCGGATTTTTGTCTTTTGTGGTAAACCGTCCAGCCCGACCGACCACTTGTATTCTTGCGTCGTCGGCAGCCAGGCGGAACCGGATCAAAGTCCTCTGTCGGCCATTTCTCCCAACGGCTGGAAAGATAGTAGAGGGTGGGATCACCCTGACCGGCCCCCTGGTGTGTAATTTCGATGAAACCTTTCTCAATAAGACTGTCCAGAGCGTCCCTGAATTGATCTGGGCGCAATTCAAGTTTAGAGGCCTCCTTGTAGGTGAAAACAATTTCGCCGTTATTGAGAATAGGTCTTTGCGAGCGCTTACCA
>JAZGBI010000056.1 GCA_036476315.1 Candidatus Neomarinimicrobiota bacterium
TGACCATCTATCCCTACGATCCCAAAAAGTGGAATGAGACACTGGAACTGGTGGACACCACGTCCCCCTATGGCCTAACAGGTTGTGTTTTCGCTGGCGACCAAGAGATTATCGTGAAAGCGACACAAGCCCTCACCCATTCAGCAGGGAACTTCTACATCAACGATAAACCGACGGGAGCTGTCGTCGGACAGCAACCTTTTGGGGGAGGAAGGGCGTCAGGCACCAACGACAAAGCGGGGTCGGTGCTTAACCTGGTCCGATGGATTTCTCAACGGACCATTAAGGAAACGTATGATCCTCCAAGAGATTACCGGTACCCTTTTATGGATGAAAAATGACCGGAACGGAAGTGTCATGAAAAGAAGAAGAGTTCTCATAATGGGGGCTGCTGGGCGGGATTTCCACAATTTCAACACCGTCCTGAGGGACAATCCGGAATTCGAAGTGGTCGCGTTTACCGCCACACAGATTCCCCACATAAAGAATCGATTGTATCCTCCTGAACTTTCCGGTGGTCATTATCCTGACGGGATTCCCATCTTCGATGAAGAGGAGCTTCCGAGACTCATCTTGGACCTGCGAGTAGACGAAGTCATCTTCTCCTACAGTGATGTCTCTCACGAGTATGTCATGCACAAAGCATCGGAAGTCCTGAGAACGGCAGCCAATTTCACATTGCTGGGAAGCGAGAGGACCATGATTAAGTCCACCAAACCCGTTGTGGCCGTTGGTGCTGTGAGAACGGGATCGGGTAAGAGCCAGACGACCCGTAGGGTAGCCAAGTTACTTCGTGACCGTGAGAAGAGACCTGTGGTCATTCGTCACCCTATGCCCTATGGCGATCTCACAAGGCAGCGAGTGCAGCGATTTGCAACCCTTGATGATCTGAAAAGGCACGATTGTACCATTGAGGAGATGGAAGAATACGAACCCCACATTGCACGAGGAACCGTGGTGTATGCCGGTGTCGATTATGGGATCATCCTGAAAGAAGCTGAAAAGGAAGCCGACATTATTGTATGGGATGGTGGAAACAACGACACGCCTTTTTACAAACCTGATCTCTTTATCGTGGTGGTGGACCCTCACAGGCCTGGTCACGAGTCAACCTATTATCCAGGCGAAACGAATCTGAAGATGGCCGACGTGGTAGTCATTAATAAAATGAACACCGCGGATCCCAAGAACGTGGACATTCTAAGAACAAACATCGCAAAGGCAAATCCGGATTGCCTTGTCGTGGAAGCTGCGTCTCCCGTCTCGGTGGATGAACCTGATGCCATCCATGGAAGACGGGTCCTTGTGGTAGAAGACGGTCCCACGCTGACTCACGGTGGAATGGCCTTCGGCGCAGGCACGGTGGCAGCTGAAAAACATGGAGCACGGGAGATCGTCGATCCAAGACCATGGATCAAGGGCTCCATCGCGGAGACGTTCGAAAAATACCCCGAAATTGGCACTCTTCTGCCAGCCATGGGGTACGGAGACAAGCAGGTGGCCGATCTTGAGGAAACCATCAAATCAGTAGACTGCGACGTCGTAATTATTGCCACGCCCGTGGATCTCCGCCGCATCATTAGAATTGACAAACCATCGGTGAGGGTTTCATACGACTTGGAAGAAATTGGACATCCAAATCTGGAAGATGTTCTAACACCGTTTCTGTCATGAATCTGTCATCCCCGAAAACCGCTGTGGTGGCCCTGGGAGGAAACGCCATTTCTCCTATGGGCGAAACCGATTCTCTGCCCAATCAATTCCGCCATACACGAGAAAGTCTCGTAGCTGTAATTCACCTCATTAAGAGTGGATACGAATTGGCCATTACTCATGGCAATGCTCCTCAGGTAGGGAACGCTCTTTTAAGAACGGAACTGACAGCCGACACAGCTCCCCTGCTGCCACTGTATATCTGTGTTGCAGACATTCAGGGCGGTATGGGCTACATGATTGAACAGTGCCTTCAAAATGTTCTCAAGAGATCCGGCATACGGAAGGACGTGGTCACAATGATTACTCAAGTGCTGATTGATGAGAATGACCCCGAGGTCGTTAACCCTACAAAGTACGTGGGCCAGCGATATGATGAAGATGCTGCGAGACGGTTGGCGGATCGGTTTGGATGGCAGATTCGACGGACTTCCGCGGGAGACTGGCGAAGAGTTGTCCCCTCTCCCCTCCCAATCTCAATTATTGAATCAGGCTCCATTAAAGAGTTGACCAGAGCTGGAAAGATTGTCGTGGCAGCTGGTGGCGGAGGTATTCCCGTACACCCGAATGAGGACGGGAGCTTGGAGGGTTTCGATGCCGTGGTAGACAAGGATCTTGCATCCGCAATTCTGGCTCACGAAATTGGTGCCACCGAGTTCTTTATTCTCACAGACGTTGACGGAGTTGCCCTCAACTTCGGTCAACGGAACGAAGAATGGCTTTCGGAACTGACGGTGAATGAGTCTCGGCGATTTCTGGAAGAAGGCCATTTCCCTCCGGGCTCTATGGGGCCCAAGATAACTGCAGCGATAAACTTCCTGGAAAAGGGCGGAAATTCCGTGCTCATTACATCAATCAGGAAGATACGTGAAGCTCTGAAAGGTGAATCTGGAACCGTAATACGCGATTGATCCCTTGAAAGTACACGAATATCAGGCAAAAGCGCTGCTGAGAAGCTCCGGTGTCCCTGTCCCCGAAGGATTCCCTGCTCTTACCGTGGACGAAGCGGTTGAGGCGGCCAGGAGAATTGGCGGAAAAAGAATCGTCGTGAAAGCCCAAATCCATGCAGGAGGAAGGGGCAAAGGAGGTGGAATAAAACTCGCCGGTAATTTGGAAGAGGCAAAAGAATATGCCGGTGCCCTTCTCGGAATGAAGCTTGTCACCCACCAGACAGGACCGGAAGGGAAGCAGGTCAATCGCCTCCTTATTGAAGAAGGAATTGACATTGCCTCGGAGCTTTACGCAGGTATTGTCCTGGATCGCTCGGCCGAAAGGTACGTTTTCATGGTTTCAACGGAGGGAGGTGTGGAGATTGAGCAAGTGGCAGCGGAGATGCCGGAAAAGATAGTCAAAGAGTGGATTCATCCCTCATTTGGTCTTACCCCTTATCAGGCAAGGAATCTTGCCTTTTCTCTCGACCTTGAAGGAGAACAAGTGGGCCGCGCGACCAAGGTCTTTCTGGCCCTCTGGAGCGCGTTCGATGAGTACGATTGCTCCCTCGCAGAGATAAACCCGCTTGTGGTAACAGCTGACGGCAAGGTGGTTGCCCTTGATGCCAAACTCAACTTTGATGACAATGCCCTGTTCCGGCACAAAGAGCTCTCCGAACTGCGCGACCTATCTGAAGAGCTGCCCAGAGAGATTGAAGCATCAAGTCATGATCTCAACTACATAAAGCTTGACGGAAGCGTAGGATGCATGGTGAACGGAGCCGGTTTGGCTATGGCCACCATGGATATCATCAAGCTTTCAGGTGGAGAACCCGCGAATTTCCTCGATGTGGGAGGCGTTGCCAGTTCCGGTACCGTGGCCAAAGGAATTGAGATTATTCTGGACGATCCGGATGTCAGGTCGGTCCTCATTAACATTTTTGGAGGGATTGTCCGGTGTGACAGGGTTGCTGAGGGCGTTATTGATGCGCTTTCCACCGTGCCGGTCAAGGTTCCCATAGTGGTCCGGTTGGAAGGGACGAATGCGGAGAAGGCGGCGGAGCTTCTAAAGAGTTCGGCAGTGGATTTCATCGTTGCCACCAGTCTGAGGGAGGGAGCAGAACAAGCGGTAACAGCAGCTCAACAGGGATCTGGAGGTTCATTGTGAGTATTCTGGTGGACGAGAATACACGCCTCTTGGTTCAAGGCATTACCGGGCGGGAAGGGACGTTTCACACTGAGAAAATGATCAGCTACGGAACATGTGTGGTTGGAGGTGTCACTCCCGGTAAAGGTGGAAAAGAGTGTCTTGGCGTTCCTGTGTTTAACACAGTAACTCAGGCCGTTCGGGAGACGGAAGCAAATGCGTCGTGCATTTTTGTCCCTCCTCATTTCGCATCAGATGCCATCATGGAAGCGGCTGATGCAGGTATGGAACTCATTATATGTATTACTGAGGGAATCCCTGCCTCGGACATGGTGAGGGTTAAAGATTTTCTCTCTGAATCGAAAGCTGTATTGGTGGGTCCAAATTGTCCAGGTGTCATCTCTCCCAACAAGGCCAAGATAGGTATCATGCCGGGATTTATTCACACTCCAGGGACTGTTGGAGTCCTGTCTCGAAGCGGAACGCTCACGTACGAAGCGGTACATCAATTAACGGCGCTGGGAGTTGGACAGTCAACCTGTGTCGGTATCGGTGGTGATCCCGTCGTTGGGAGCACATTCGTGGATCTCCTCACGCGGTTTCTTGATGATGATGAAACAGAAAGCATAGTTCTCATCGGCGAGATTGGCGGTTCTGCTGAGGAAGAAGCCGCGGATTGGATTGTTACAAATGACTTTCGCAAACCGGTGGTTGCGTTTGTTGCCGGAAAAACGGCTCCGCCCGGGAGACGAATGGGTCACGCAGGAGCCATCATTGCTGGGGGGAAAGGTACTGCTCGAGAGAAAATGACAGCTCTGAAAAAGGCAGGCGTGTTCATTGCCGAAAGCCCTTCGGACATTGGCCTTACAGTAAAAATGGCCCTAGAGGCCTCCAGGAATCGGTGAAAGAAAGAAGCCTGGCCATTGTTAAGCCTGATGCGGTCCGGAAAGGTCTGGCAGGAAAAATCATCGATCGGATTTCATCGGCGGGTTTCACTATTGTGGCCATGGAGCAGGTCTACTTGACAAGAAATCAGGCGGAAGGTTTTTACGCCGTTCACAAAGACAAAGAGTTCTTCAAGGACCTTGTGGAATTCATGACATCGGGGCCTTGCATTCCTATGGTCGTGAAAAAGCGTAATGCGATCAGAGGATTGCGTGACCTGATGGGAGATACCGATCCTGCGAAAGCTAGGATGGGAACCATTCGCAACGAGTTTGGCTCGAGTATCCAGGAAAATGTAATCCATGGTTCAGACTCGAATGAGACAGCTTTAAAAGAAATTGCATTTTTCTTCTCCGCCATCGAAATTCCTAACCGGTGAATTATTCTTCAGCATACGTTTCGTGAGGGTGATAATTACGCGGACGATCCGAGACATTTTCTTACTATCGATTCTTCTTCTGGTTGGCTGTAGCAAGAAGGAGATTCATGAAGGCACTCTGGGAAACTACTATTCCATCGAAGCCCAGGCTCCTTTCGGTATGAAGAATCCAAGTTTCGCATGGTTCATCGCCAAGATTCCCGCCAG
>JAZGBI010000057.1 GCA_036476315.1 Candidatus Neomarinimicrobiota bacterium
AGTCTTTCCCATGTTTCGTCTGTGGCGACCAATCTTTTTACTACCCCACTTTGCCGAACCGATAGTTCGAATATTTCCGGTACGTCGTCGATGCTGCATCCCGTGTACCATACATTATCTGGATATATGACGATTGTCGGCCCCAGTTCGCACCCGTCAAGACACCCCGCTTTGTTGGCTCGCACCTTTCCCTTGAGACCGTATTCTCTGATCAGCTTTACAAATTCAAGTCGAATATCCTGGGATCCCCTGGCCGCACAACATCCTTTGGGATTAGCCGGGGGACGTTCGTTGACGCATACGAATATGTGCTTGGCATATCTCGGAGTTGGGTCAAACCTGTTCACTCTACACCCATGGTGACTGCCGTAGCGTTTTCTATGAGGATCTTTTCCACGGTTTCATAGGATCCTCTCAAAACTATCTCTGTAGGGTGCTTCACAGATCGCCTTTTCCGTAATAATGGCAGAAATCAGATTTGAGGGCGTTACGTCAAAAGCTGGATTGGTGACACTTGTGCCAGGAGGAGCAGTCTGGTGACCCGCAATATGAGTAATCTCCTCTTCGCCCCGGTGTTCTATCGGAATATCCCTCCCGGACTCGATTCCGGCATCGACAGTGGAGGTGGGAGCAGCTACATAGAATGGAATCCCGTGGTATTTCGCAAGCACGGCGAGATTGTACGTGCCGATTTTGTTCGCCGTATCACCATTAAGAGCGATTCGATCCGCTCCCACAATGACACACGTCACCATCTTATGGGCGAAGGTGTGGGCAGCCATGTTGTCTGTGATGAGGATAAATGGAATATCGGCCTCCCTCAACTCCCAGGCTGTCAGGCGGGCCCCCTGCAACAGGGGACGTGTCTCATTCACGATCACTTTAAATCCCCCTGTCCGGCCACCGTCTGTCATTGATGAAAATGCCGAATGGATAACGCCCAATGCCGTCCCGTAACCTCCCGTCGCAAGCCCTCCGGCGTTGCAGTAGGTCATTACACTGCCCTCCTCCGGGATAAGTTTCTTGCCGAGCTGCCCCAGAGTCTTGCACATGTCAATGTCTTCGACGTGAATGTTCTCTGCCTCCCGGATAAGGAGTTTTACGCTTTCCTGTACTGTCCGACTTCTTTCGAGGATTCTCACCATACGTTTAAGAGCCCACGAGAGATTGACGGCGGTGGGACGCGAAGACTCAATCTCTCTCCTCATTCCCCTCAGTTTCTCTGCCAAGACGGACTGACTATCCGCCTTGATGCTCTGGGCACCTAGGGCAAATGCGTATCCTGCGGCTACCCCAATGGCTGGAGCTCCGCGGATCGCCAGTCGCCGTATTGCATCGCATACCACCTGATAATCTGAAGTTTCAACAAATTCCACTTTGTTGGGAAGAAGTGTCTGATCGAGAAACCGAAGGGAATTGCCCTGCCATTGAAGGTGCCGAACCACACCGTTGTGCACAAGATTCAAAGCTACTCCTTCCATCTCATCGACCTTGCAACGTAACAGGTTTTCGCAAAATGCTCCACCCTCTCAACTCTCCAGTAGGCCTCCTCAAGGTACCTACTCAGCGTGAGCGCGTCTTCCCAGTAAAACTGATACCATCACACTTTCTTACTGTGGGTCAGATCGACGTCACAAAAGTGATCGTACCAGCGTGGATTTTCGTTGGAAATCATGGTTGTTTTGACCAAAACGGAAATATTCCGAAAATACGATCAAACATTCTAACCTGGATTATCCGCAGGATCTCGAGATAAGATTCGCCGTCTCCAAGGGAGTCCCTGTGACCCGCAGGGTCTCCTCCGGAGGGAGAAGAACATGAAGGAAAAGAAAGACAAAAGAAATAGGCACTCAGGAGCAACATATTGATAGTTAATGTTTCAACATTGAGAGGACGGAGGCCTGATCCAAGCTAAATAAGACCATTATCGTAACTTCGCGTTTCTCAATTTCCGTTCGGTTCAACAATCACTTTCAGGGAATCTGACCCATCTTCAACCAAGTTGAACCCAAGCTGAATCTCATCTAATCCGATCCTATGGGTGATCATTTCGCTCACAGGTATAGCTCTGCTGGAAATCAAGGCGAGGGCCTCTCTATGGTCATCCGGAGAACCAGCATAAGTAGTCGTAATCGTAACATCCCGCTTAAAGAACACTTCATTAATGTTAAGACTAAAAGTCGTTCCGGGATGAGCAGGAGCAAAGAGAAGGATAACACCACCATCTTCAACAGAACCAAAACCATCTTGGATTGCCTTTGGATTACCAGTCGTTAGAATGACAATGTCAGCCTTTTGTCCAACTTCTCTACCCAAAATTGTTGGCATTTCACTTGAATCCACTGTAACAAAATCTGCACCAAACTTTCTTGCCCATTGTAACCGCTGATTTATCAGGTCAACTGCAATGATTGCATCCGCACCGTTCGCCTTTGCTAAAGCAATATGCAACACTCCCGAAATACCACTACCAATAACGGCCACAACATCCCCTCTTCTCACGTTTGCTCGACGCTGTCCTCTGATGACACAAGCCAACGGTTCTGTAAAGGAAGCTTCCTCGTAGGAGATCTTACTTGGTATTTTGTAGACACCCAATCGCGTGTTCATCTCAGGTAGCCGAACGTATTGTGAAAAACCGCCCGGTTCAAAGGTGGTTGATCTCAACGTTTTACACATCGTTTCATTGCCCCTCAGACAGAAGCGACATTCAAGGCAGGGGACGTGATGGGATGCGACTACTCGATCACCAACTTTAACACTGTCAACAGCTTCTCCGACTTCAACAATCTCTCCCGCGATCTCGTGACCAAGGACGAGCGGGACTTTATCTTTCCGATACCACTCCATAAGGTCACTCCCACATATACCGCTAGCATAGATTTTAACCAGACTCTCTCCGTATCCTATCTTTGGGCGGGAACGTTCTTCTATACGAATAGCGTTGTTACTATAGTAGGTTGCAACTTTCACTATTTCAAATGGCTTTGATATTGCTTATAAGCATCGTTTGGATCTAATCCATCCACGACTACGGAACGAACTGCCTGTATCATGTCGATGGGTGATTTTGCTTGGAAGATGTTACGCCCCATGTCCACTCCATCGGCACCGTCACTGATAGCACTGTCGGCTAACTTCAACGCGTCCATCTCGGGAATCTTTTTCCCTCCAGCAATTACGACCGGGACAGGACATACATTCACAAGCTTATCAAAACCTTTGCAATAATATGTCTTCACCATGTCAGCTCCCAATTCAACTGCCATTCTGCAGGACAAGGAGAGGTAACGGAGATCTCGGTTCATCTCTTTTCCTACCGCCGTAACCGCCAGAACTGGGATACCATATCGATGCGCTTCGTTGACTAGTTTCGAAAACTCGACAATAGTCTGATGTTCGAATTCCCCTCCAATATAAATTGAGAAAGCAACTGCTGAGGCATTCAGTCGTATAGCATCTTCAATGGAAACGCACAGTTCCTCGTTGGACAAATCCTCATTCAAAATGCTGTTGCCACCGGAAACTCGAAGGACAACAGGAATATTTGTCCTTTTGGGTATACTGTTCTGCAAGATTCCTCTGGTTAGCATAAGGCTATCCGCATAGGACAAAATGGGGACAACGGATTCCCCAGGGTTTTCCAGTCCCGTTGTAGGACCCATAAAATATCCATGATCAATTGCAAGCATCACCGAACCTTTGTCAGTGGAGAGTCCCGGCATAATCCTAACCAATCGATTCCTCAAACCCCAATTCATGTGATCTCCTTCCTATCTAGCCTGATCTGTTCATCAGCCACTAAGACACCCTGCCCGACATGCAGGTCAAGCCTGCCGCCTCCCGACTGAAGGGAGGGCAGGCGGGCAGGTAAGACACAAAGTGGTTAATATTATCCGCAGGATCTTGAGAATAGTTTATTCATTCTCATCGCCACGATTGCTAGAGAGCAAATATTCAGAGTCTCCTGTTATTCACTCCCTCATTTTTCCCAGGGATCATTCGGTCAAATAGCCCGGTGCCCCTGCCCCGTCAAAAGTGTAAAGCTTCTCGCAGAATTGGGCAATGTCTTTTCCCGGTCATTTCCGTTTACGAATCGGGGACCAGCACCACCTTTCCGAATTGTTTTCGTTCCTCCAAGTATTTGTGAGCCTCTCTCACAGCTGACATTGGGAATGTCCTGTCCAGCACAGGCTTGACCCTCCCCTCCTGAAGCAACTTAGTGATCTTCCGGAAAGAGGAGAGATCACCCATAGTGGAGCCTAGAATTGACTGTTGTTTCCAGAAGAGATCGCGAAGATTGATTTCTACACGCGGTCCTGTTGTCGCACCGCAGGTCACCAATCTCCCTCCACGGGCGAGTGACCGGAGGCTCGATTTCCACGTTGCCTCCCCTACGTGTTCCACAACCACATCCGCTCCCCACCCTTTGGTGAATTCCCTGACCCCTTCATGAATCTCGTCGCTGGCGTGATTAATGACATGATCCGCCCCCAGTTTGGTCGCCATCTCAAGCTTTTCATCCGTGCCTGCCGTTGCGATAACGCGACAGTTATGTAGTCTGGCGATCTGAATGGCCGCACTGCCAACTCCTGACCCGGCGCCCAGCACGAGAATCGTCTCCCCTTCGTGGATCCTGGCTCTCCGGGCCAGCATTTGGTAGGCTGTCAGGAAAACTAGAGGAAACGCCGCCGCTTCCCGGAAG
>JAZGBI010000058.1 GCA_036476315.1 Candidatus Neomarinimicrobiota bacterium
GCAAGTATCAAGGATCAAGTAACAAGGATCAAGTAACAAGGATCAAGGATCAAGTAACAAGAATCAAGGAACCAGTTAACCAGTCAACACTCACCACTTACCAATTCTCCTCCTCCGCAGGAGACCCTGCGGGTCAAAGGAGTTCCTACGGAACAGTTCTCCATTCTCAATAGTCAATTGTCAATAATCAATATTCAATTCCCATCACGTATCACTTGTTTCCCGCTCTCGCGATGGGAGGGCCGACTTGTCCCTGTAGATCAAAGCAGCAGGTATAACGATGACGTACCCGAGAAAGAGCAAGATGGGGGCAATCGTCAGGGCCTGAACACTGTTTACCTTGCCCGTGGCCATAACTACGTATCCCGTGATAATCATCAAAAGCCCGATTCCAAATACGAGATAATTCTTTTTTGTGAAAGTCCATCTTTCGAACAATTTTGGCGTGGATGAGGCTGCTTTTTTCGACATGACCGACGAGAATATACGATCTGGCCCAAGAGATTTCAAAGCCAATTCCCGACGGAAAATCCGTTGGTAGAGCTTTACAAAACCCCTAAATTCGGACCCCCCAATTATGGTAAGAATACTCGATTCGAATCTCAGCCACGTTGCCGGATCCCTTCTTTCCCTCGCGATCTTTGCCGGGATCGCATTCTATGGGCTTGTCGTCTACTGGCCGCAGCCCGGTCAGAATGAGCCCAAAAAGATTGAAGTCCCCAGCGGATCATCGCTTGAGGAAATCGCGGAATTGCTCCACGACAATAGTATCGTCGACGTCACAAAACCCTTTGTACTTGCGGCCCAACTCATGGGCTATGAGAAGTCCATTCGCGCAGGTGTCTTCTTGCTGAGAGACGTCACATCAAATATCAGGATTATTCATCAACTGGTGAGAAGTGAGCCGGTAGTCCACCGCATCACGGTTCCCGAAGGACTGCGAAACGAACAGATAGCCGGAATTTTTCAGGAAAAACTTGGTTTGGACTCTACTGAATTCTTGACTTTGTGCAGCGATGAACAGTTTATTCATTCTCTGGGGCTGGATGTCCCTTCACTGGAAGGATTTCTCACTCCCGAGACCTATCTCTTTCACGAGCGGGAAAGTGCCGAGACCATTATTGGAACCATGGTTGAGCAATACCGAAGACTGTTTGACGAAATCTTAAGGGAGCGATCAGCCGAGTTGGGGTTGACCGCCCTGGAAGCGATTTCTCTAGCCTCCATTATTGAGGGAGAAGCCATTTTTGATTCCGAGCGTTCTCTCATCAGCGCGGTGTATCACAACCGGCTGAAGAAGAGAATGAAATTGCAGGCTGATCCCACTATTCAATACATTATCAAAGACGGTCCGCGGCGCCTGTTGAAAAGGGACCTACTGATTGAATCTCCCTATAACACTTACCTGAACCCAGGCCTTCCTTCAGGTCCCATCAACAATCCGGGAAAGGAGTCAATACTAGCCGCACTCAATCCCGCTGATGTTGATTATCTTTACTTCGTGGCAACCGGCGAGGGCTATCACACTTTCACGAAGACGGAAGAGGAGCACAGACATGCCAAACGAAAACTGCGGGCACTTCGCCGAAAAGTGAGACTTGAGGGCAAGGAGGGAACATCGGAAAAAGTAGGGGGAAGCCGTTGAGTCAGCTGGAGCTGAACGAGGTTCAAAAGCAGGCAGTTGAATCGATGGGAAAGCCCATCCTGATTTTCGCCGGCGCCGGGACGGGAAAAACGCGGGTTCTGACCAACAAGGTAGCCTACCTTATTCAAACTGCCGGCTACAAGCCTGAGAACATCCTGGCAGTTACATTTACCAACAAGGCGGCCGAGGAGATGAGACATCGTGTGGAGGAATTGGTTGGTCTTGCCTCGGGAAAGGTAAACATGGGGACATTTCATTCCATGTGCGCCCGGATGCTCAGGAAAGAGGTGGCACCGTTTGGATTCGGTCCTGACTTTGCGATCTATGACGTGGACGACCAGGTGAATCTCATTAAATCAATTTTCAGTCAGCTCAAGATTCAGACAGATGGAATCACCCCCAGAGCGGTGCAGGCGCAGATTAGCCTCACAAAGAACCGGATGGAAGACCCCGCTAGCAAAGAAGACCGAAGCTCTTCACCCATGGATCAGGCAGTGGCACAAGTATTCCCGGTCTATCAGCAAATGTTAAAAGAAAACAACGCTCTCGATTTTGATGATCTTCTGCTCCTGCCATTGAAGCTCCTCGAGTCGGACCCCAAAGTGCTCGAGCGATACCGGAAGCAGTTTCGGTACGTTCTTGTGGATGAATACCAGGATACAAATCGCCCACAGTTTCTCTTGATTGAGAAACTGACGAAGGATCATGGACAGGTTTGTGTTGTGGGTGACGACGACCAATCCATTTACGGATGGCGAGGCGCTGACATCAGCAATATTCTTGAATTTGAATCTTCGTTTCCAGATTGCGAGGTATTCAGACTGGAACAGAATTACCGCTCCACGCAGATGATACTTTCCGTTGCCTCGGCTGTGGTGAATCACAATCAATACCGGGCTGAGAAGGGCTTATGGACGAACAACGGGAAAGGTGAGAAAGTGGGGCTTCTGGCTACCTTTGACGAGGGAGAGGAGGCAGACGGAATACTGGAGCTCATTGGGAAGGAGATTCTTCAGAATAAGCGGACTTTCCGTGACTTCGTTATTCTCTACCGTACCAACGCCCAGAGTCGAGCCCTGGAGGAAGCCCTTAGACGGCGTGGTATTTCCTATACCATTGTAGGGGGTCTCAAGTTCTATGAGCGAAAGGAGGTGAAAGATCTCCTCGCGTATCTGCGAGTCATTCTGAATCCTCTTGATACTGTCAGTCTGAAACGCGTCATAAACTTTCCTCCACGGGGCATTGGAGCCAAAACGGTGGAAAAATGTGAAGCTTTCGCCCGTGAGAAGGGCATTCCTCTCTTTGATGCATTGGAGGCACCCGACGCTCTCGGTCTGAAAGGAAAACAGGCTGCTGGGCTCGTGGAGTTCTATCAAATCATAAAGAAATATAGTGGTCTCAGAGAATCCCTGAGTGCCTCTGAACTGGTGAGTGTAATTGTGGATGAATTAGGATTGATAACTTTCTATAAGGAACAAGCGACTCAGGAGGCCGCGGAACGACTTGACAATATTCAGGAATTGGTCAATAGTATTGACGATTTCTGTCAGCGAAACACGGGAACAGGAATCCGCGAATTCCTTGAAGAGGTTTCACTTCTGACTGATATCGATAACTGGGAAGATACGGCCAATTGCGTTACCCTGATGACCCTCCATAGCGCAAAAGGACTGGAATTCCCCGTTGTTTTTATAGCTGGATTGGAGGAAGGACTCTTTCCCATTTCCAGGAGCATGGAAGATCCCCGGCAGATGGAAGAGGAGAGGCGCCTTTTCTATGTGGGACTGACAAGGGCCATGGAGAGAGCATATCTTCTTTACGCCACCAACCGCCGGCGGTACACCGGGGTCTCCGGTTTTGGTATGGCATCCCGTTTTCTACAGGAAATTCCAGTGAATCTTCTGGATCAGATCACTTTTCAATCAGCTGTCACAAAACGATACGTAAAAGACAAGAAAACGGACAGCTATAGTCTGAAACACGTGCGAACAGTAACTTCTTTTTATGACCTCAAGCGGGGAGACAAAGTGGAGCATAAGATTTTCGGCAAAGGGATGGTTATATCTGTGGATGGGTCGGGTGAGGCCCAGAAAATATCTGTGATGTTCCGCGGAAATTTTCGGAAGAAGCTCATTGCCAAATACGCCAACCTCAAGAAACTCTAGCCCGCATTTCTCACTGAATTCCGTTGTAACGCCTCCTTACACTGTGTAAATTATACTGAGATTCAGTCTCAACAGACCCGAGATGACGACTCAAGATCTGGAAGAATTCAAATCGGCACTGAGAGAGGAAAAACTCAGGTTCACTCCGCAGCGATACGAGGTGTTCAAGGAAGTTTGTGCCTCTAAAGAACACCGCGAAGCGGATGAGATCTTCGCAGCCCTCCGAAATAGAGACGTGCACGTCTCTCGAGCGACAGTCTACAGAACCATGGACATCTTGTTGAAACATGATTTCGTTCAACGCATGAACATCGGAGATGGACGATGGCGGTACGAACACTGGCTCGATTGCTCCCATCACGACCATCTCATTTGCGTGAAATGCGGGAGAATTGTGGAATTCTTAAGTTCTGAGATTGAAGAACTTCAAGAAAAGATTTGCAGTGAGTTCAACTACGAACTGCTTCGTCACGTCCATCAGCTATTCGGTGTATGCGAAGAGTGCATAGCAAACGAGCGGTGAACCCCAGATCCTTCAGCCACGGCCGCTGAGATCTTGTGAATCCTCGGGAATTACGAGACCGTCGTACCCAAATCTGAACTGGCGAGAACGCAGGTGAGACATCACTACAACTCGACCCTACCCGGTAATCAGGAAAAGATTATCCTCGTGGGAAATCCGAACGTCGGTAAGAGTGTCATCTTCAACTACTTGACGGGAAGATATGTTAACGTCTCCAATTATCCCGGGACAACGGTGGAAATTGCGTCGGGAAGACTCCTCGGCAGGAAAAACGTAACGGTTCTTGACACTCCGGGAGTGAACAACTTGATTCCTACATCCGAGGATGAGGTGGTGACCCGCAATATCCTTTTTGAAAACCCGAATGCGAAGATTTTTCAGGTAGGCGATAGCAGGAATCTGAACAGAGTAATTCTCCTTTCCCTCCAACTCAAAGAGATGGGATTCCCCTTTGTGCTATGTCTGAACATGTCCGACGAATCAACAGATCGCGGCATCACTATTGATTCACAGGCCCTTTCGGATATGCTGGGGGTTCCGGTCGTGCAAACCGTCGCCATTCGGCGAGTCGGATTGAACAAGCTCGTTCCCGCCCTGGACGCCGTTCAGGGAAATCATTTTCCAGGAATCGAGTATCCCCCCGCGATCGCCGAGGGAGCAAACTCGATATCCTCAATTTTCGAGGACAAGTATCCCTTCAAAACCAGTCTGAGCATGATGATTCTGGCATCCGACCTGACTGTGAAGGAGTGGGTCCAAGATGGAGTTTTGCGAGATGAAATTCCTGATCTGAACCAACACGTGAGAGAGACTCAGACCCGATTTCAAATACCGGTGAGAGAAATTATCACTACCGTGAGAATGAAAGCGGCAAAAGACATTGCTCAGAGGGTTGAAACAAAGGAGGAATCGAGACTGCCCTCCCTTCTGACCACTCTGGGTAATTGGAGTCACCATCGATTCGGGGGATTGGTGATTGGCGCCATCATCCTTTTCTTCATGTATGAATTCGTGGGTGTATTCGGGGCCAGGACATTGGTTGATATCCTTGAACAGACCGTGTTCGGAGCCTGGCTGATTCCCTTCTTCACCAAGATCGTGAATATTCTCATTCCTTTACAACTTGTGCGAGATCTTCTAGTGGGCCAGTACGGGATGTTGAGTATGGCCCTGTCATATTCTGTGGCTATTGTATTGCCCATTGTGGGGACATTCTTTATTGCCTTTGGTGTTCTTGAGGATTCTGGTTATCTCCCACGGCTGGCAGTCATGATGAATCGATTCTTCAAGATGATGGGGTTGAACGGTAAGGCAATCCTTCCCATGGTTCTGGGTCTAGGATGTGATACGATGGCCACAATGACGACCCGCATTCTCGACACGAAGAAAGAACGGGTTATCATAACGCTCCTCTTGGCCCTGGGGGTCCCCTGTTCCGCCCAGCTCGGCGTGATTCTTGGTATGCTAGCCGCCCTGTCTCCCGCGATGACTTTTGTCTGGGCTGGTTTCGTAGTTATGGTATTATTCGTCGTAGGATTTCTGTCGTCGCGGATTATCAGCGGCCAGTCATCGGATTTTATCCTGGAGTTACCCCCCATGAGAATGCCAAAATTTTCAAATATCGTCGTAAAAACCCTGGCACGCATCGAATGGTACCTCCGGGAAGCTGTCCCGCTATTCTTCATCGGAACGTTTGTCCTGTTCGTTCTGGACAGGATCAAACTGCTCAGCGTGATTGAGAGTGCCGTCTCTCCCGTGGTCGTTGGATTTCTGGGACTCCCGTCAAAAGCGACCGAGGCGTTTCTCGTGGGATTCTTGAGGAGGGATTACGGTGCTGCCGGTCTGTACGATTTGTTTAGACCTCATATGGCGACGGGAGCCATTGGGATGGAAGTCCAGATCCAGATCGTGGTGGCCATGATCGCTATCACCCTTTTCATGCCATGTATCGCGAATTTCTTCATGATCATCAAAGAGCGAGGACTCAAAACGGCCATTGGGATGTCCGCATTCATTCTGCCTTTTTCTGTGGTGGTCTCCGGACTGATCAACCACATTCTCCGAATTACCTTGTTGTAGATGACGCGTATGGCGATCCACACAAGTAGTGAAGGCAAGAAAACTTCCGCGGGAAAGGTAGAACTCCTGTGACAGACTGCCCCCTCTGCAGCTACAGATTTGACGAGGCGTCGGAGAATTGCCGTTCCGGGTGTCCGGCAAGCGTGGGCTGTCCTCTGGTCAAATGTCCCAACTGCAACTACGAATTTGTCGTTGAGTCAAGAACCGTAAATTTCGTCAAGAAAATCTTTGGAAGAAAAGAGAGTGAAAGTCGACCCAAGCCCAATCGATGAGATTCTAGAGGCAATTTGGGTAGCCCGGGAGGAGAACAGGGATACTATCGCCGACATCACACGCGTGTGCGGCCATCAATACCACGGGAAGGAGGTTAACGTGGAGGAGACACTGCCCCAGATGCAGACGCTGAACCTGGTGCTTCTCAACGGAGGAGCGGTAGAGCTTCAGTCCGAGGGAGAAAAGAGGGCAATGGGGATCATACGGCGTCATCGATTAGCCGAGCGACTATTCACTGACGTACTTCAAGTGTCAGAAAAAGGCATGGAAATGACTGCTTGCTACTTCGAGCATATCTTGGACTCGGAGGTCATGGACAGCGTGTGTGCCTTTCTCGGGCATCCTCCACTGTGTCCCCATGGGAAGCCCATTCCTGCGGGGGAATGCTGCGGGGCGTACGAAAGGAATTGGGTAAAGCCTCTCGTGGTCTGCCTTGCCGACCTGGAGTTAGGCAAGGAGGGGGAAATCGTCTTTATTACCCCTTCGTTCCACAAACGTTTTGATCGCCTTACGGCTCTTGGGGTCATAGCCGGAAACCGTGTTAAAGTCCACCAGAAGAAACCGTCGTTTGTTGTTCGCATGGGTGAAACAGAGGTGGCCATTGACAAGACCATTGCTCAGGAGATCTTTGTGAAAGCGACCTGAGCGGTCGCTTGCTGTCCTCGTACCACCAATTCGCCTGCAATAGAATATGACAAAAGAGTACAGTGGCGGAAGCGTCGCAGGCAGGTATTAACGCTGCTATGGCAACGGTTTTTCCCAGAATCCTTTGGATCCAGAATACCAACCCTGAACGAGAATGAAAAGGCTCTCAACTTTCTGGTGGATTATCCCTTTTTTCGTTTCCCTTGGCGGAGTTCAAGATTCAGAATATCATATCTGGTCTGATCCACTTGAACACGAGTTTGTCAGCCTGATTTCCCGAAATGATCTTGGGCGCCAGATCTACCAAGAGATCGTTTCCCGGCTTCGAGAGAACAATGTTCCAGCGGAATTCGTCTACCACACATTTTCTCACCCTGAGATCAGGATCGAGAGAGAAGTGATTAATCGGCTTCTTCACCCTGTTGAGAATCTGCCTCTCGATCAATATCGAAATCTCTACGTCACAGATGAGAGAATCACGATGGGTGTGGAATTCTACCAGAAACGGAAAGATCTCATAGGGGCTGTGGCGGATAGTTTTGGGGTTGATCCTTTTCTATTGCTCAGCATTGTAGGAATTGAATCAAAGTACGGCACAAACTCCCGCCAATTCCCGGTCTTCAACGCCCTTCACACCATTATCCACACATTCCCGAAGAAGGAGAAATGGGTGGAGGAGGAAATGATCGAGTATCTTGAATTCTGTTATGAAAATTTTGTTCCTCCTCATACCATCCACGGTTCCTATGCAGGAGCATTCGGTTACGGCCAGTTCATTTCTTCCAGCTTTAATCGTTTTTCGGTTGATTTCAACGGAGATGGAGTCCGACATCCTTTTGATTGGCCCGATGTCCTCGCAAGTATTGCCAACTATCTGGTTCGACATGGATATAAGAAAGGTAGTACTGATTTTTCAGAGAGCTCCCGGAACTGGAGGGCAATCCTCTCCTATAACCCCTCGGCAAGATATGCCTCAGCTGTGGTCGAGCTTCGAGGAAAGCTCATTTCAGCCCTCAATGAACAGCATTGATTTCGGGGTGATGGGATGCGCGATCTCAGTTTCATGGAGGAATGACTCATGATTCGACCGATTACGCAGATTGTACGGGGGATGCCCGCCACTGACGGTTCCGGTGTGAACCTCAGGCGTATTCTCGGAACAGAGGATATGGATTACCTGGACCCGTTTCTGCTCCTGGATGAATTCAAAAGTGATAATCCTGATGACTATATAGGGGGTTTTCCCGATCACCCTCACCGTGGCTTTGAGACGGTTACCTATCTTATGCATGGGAAATTCAAACACAGGGACTCCAGGGGAAACGAGGGAGTCTTAACGCCGGGGTCTGTTCAATGGATGACTGCCGGACGGGGTATCATTCACAGCGAAATGCCGGAGATGAGCGACGGTCTCTTATGGGGATTCCAGCTGTGGGTAAATCTGCCCAAAGAGATGAAAATGATTGAGCCTCACTACCAGAATATCCCGGCAGACAGAATTCCAGAAGTCAACGCTGATGGCTCCAGGATCAGGATCATTTCCGGCGAATATGGGGACATCAACGGACCCGCAAAGACCCGGATTCCGGTGGTCTATTTCGATGTCCATCTGGTTGAGATGTCCACATTCGCCCATCCGTTGCCATCCGAAATGAGCGGTTTTTGCTATCTCTATGAGGGTAAGGCGGAGTTCGGTCCACAAGGTGATACGCGAATGGGAAGAGAGGGTCAGATGATGGTGTTGGGTGATGGGGAATCCGTGCGAATCAGATCTGGCAAGAAGACGGCAAGATTCCTTTTCCTCGCGGCACGACCCCTCAATGAGCCAATTGCGAGAGGAGGTCCCTTTGTCATGAATACCGAAAGTGAGGTTCGCCAGGCATTTCTCGACTACGGGAACGGTACTTTCGATAAGTGACAGTATGCATGCAAAATCTTGTAGCTATTGGCCAATCTGAGTGCTTCCTGGGAAGTTAGTTCCGCCCCTCGAACTCCCCCGCACTCTCATTGTGGGGTTATCTAGATGGTAGCTACTTGTTCTTTTTGTCTAGATACAAAAAGAACCAAAAAGATCACCGCTGAAAAATCGTCCCGCCCGTGTTGGCAGGAGTTTAATTGATTCCCACGTGCGCAGGCAGCCTCGCCCAAATTATTTTCCAGCCACAGGCCTTTTGGCACTCTTCTGCCTGAGAAGAGTGCGAAAGAATCCACGGTTTAGACAATCCCACGACGAGAACGAGGTGGACAATCGCGACAAGGTATCACATGCTAGCTAAGTGACACTCGGGGTCTCGGCTATCCCTTGATCACGCCAATGGGTTTGAGTCTTGCCACCTTCAGGGTGATTCCCGCGCCATCCATGACGTCTACGACGTCGGAAACATCTTTATAGGCGTGGGGCATCTCCTCGGCAATGGTTCGTTTCCCCCGGGCCATAATCTCCACCCCTCTCGACCGGAGTTCCTCTATCATGTTCATCGACCGGCTGATTTTGCTCGACTTGGTCCGGCTCATCATGCGCCCCGCACCATGGCACGAGGAACCGAACGTGTCTGTCATGGCTTTGTCCGTACCCACACAGAGATACGAATAGCGTCCCATGTCACCAGGGACGAGAACAGGCTGGCCAATAGGTTTGTATTGCTCTGGTAGTTCAGGGTTATTGGGTCCAAAAGAACGAGTGGCACCTTTCCGGTGGACGCAGACGGTGACAGTGTCTCCGTCGACCTTGTGTTTCTCGAACTTCGCGATGTTATGGCAGATATCGTAAATAAGACGCATTCTCAATTCTTCGGGTGATATGGAGAGAGTTTTCATGAATGCCTGTTCGGCTATGTGTTTGATGACCTGGCGGTTGCAGAACGCGAAGTTTGCTGCCGCCCTCATTGCGCCCAGATAGGAGCGTCCTTCCGGCGACTTGATAGGGGCACACGCCAACTGCCTGTCGGGGAGGTTAACTCCGTACCGTTCCACGGCCCGCTGGGTTGTTTTCAGATGGTCGTCACAGACCTGATACCCCAGACCCCGAGAGCCGGTATGAATGATCGTCACAATTTGATTCTTCTCCAATCCGAATACGGATGCCACATCGTTATTGAATATCTCTTCCACATGGTCTATCTCGAGGAAATGGTTTCCTGAACCCAGAGTTCCGATCTGTTTGCTTCCCCGCTGTTTTGCACGATCGCTTACCTGCGACGGGTCGGCTCCTTCCAGACAACCCCTTTCCTCGATATAGTCAATATCTTCGCGCGTGCCGTATCCCATCTGGACCACCCTGCTTGCTCCTTCCGCAATAAGTCTGTCCAATTCGCGATGACTCAGATTGGGAATCGCTCCGTGAGACCCCACGCCGGCAGGAACGTCCCGGAAGAGCTGGGCCAGAAGAGGTCGGATCCGGTCTTTTACATCCTCGAGCATGAGATTGGTGCTGAGGAGCCTCACACCGCAATTGATGTCGTAGCCTACGCCGCCCGGAGAGATGACTCCGTCCTCGGAGTCCATGGCCGCTACCCCCCCTATGGGGAATCCGTAACCCCAATGGATGTCAGGCATGGCCAGAGAATACTTCACAATTCCCGGCAGGTGGGCAACATTTCGGACCTGGTCCACGCAGGGATCGTTTTCAATGGTCCTCATGAGTTTTTTGCTGGCGTAGATACGTCCGGGCACGCGCATGTTTCCTCTCTTCGGCACTTCCCAGAGATGTTCGTTTATCTGTCTGAGTTGCCCCATGGTCATACGTCAAAAATTATTCGAGCATACCATTTTTTCCCCGGGTGAAAAGATACCTCAAACTGATGATACGTGATTCCTTTGATCTCCGTGTGCAGATCATGGCGGTCGGGGTCGAAAACTTCCCCCCAGGCCTCGCCCGTGAGGTTATCACCGTCTGAAAGTTCCAGCCTAAACCTGGAAAAAACCATCTCCTCCCCGTAAAAACGGTGCAACAATTCCTCCAGCCAACTGCGCATTATCTGTTCCCTGTCCTCACTTGAGAAGGTAATTTGGATGTGATCTTCCGCTTTGACCTTTGATACGTCCGTGATGATGTCAAAGAGAGCTCCTGCTGCCCTCTCAAGAAGAGTGGGGAAATCGTCTGCGTGAACTTCGATTCCAATGTCGGCCGTGTGATCAATGAGAGAATAACCTTTTTGAGAGACTCTACTTACCATCAAATCAATTTAGGCTTGGGACCGTTGATTATCAACATTCCAGGGGGAGATTCTCACGGGACACTGGCACTGTACTTTGTACTTTTTAATGAAGCAATGGAGCCACCTATCGCATCTTAACGAACAGAACTTCAATGGTGGAGACGACCAGATTATCGAAAGCATCGGTCTTGCTCCTGAAGCAGGAGGGATGTTTGATGATCACGTCGACGTGTGAGGTGTCGGGGATTTCACGGTACAGTACCTTCTTCACTCTGTGTGCGTAGGCTTCCCATAATTCTCGATAGTCGTTCAGTGACCATCTGTTGAGTTCATCGACATGAATGTTCGTCAAACTCTTCCTCGTGCAGAACTCATCGAGTACTTCCAGCGGAAAGAGAAAATGGCAGTATGGCACGGTGATTGACCTATAAGCATGCAGACCCATAGGCGACATATAAAGGGGTCCAAACGCGAGATAAACGAAGCCGCCCTTTCTCACGACCCGTATCGCTTCACGCAAGACCGCTTCAGGGTCTGAAAAGTGCTCGAAGGACTCGTACGAGAAAATGCAGTCAAAGCTCTCATCCTCGAACCCTAGTTGTTCCGCGTCCATCTTCAGAAGCGATACCCCTCGCCTCAATGCTCTCTTGTCAAATCCCTCTGATCGGTGATCTATCGCTGTTGTCACTTTCCCTGAACGCTGAAGAGCATGACTCACCATGCCGTCCCAGCATCCCAGTTCCAGGAAATGTCGAATGGTACCCCGTCTTTCTGTCATCTTCGAGAGAAGAGTGAGGATTTCAGCTGACCGTTCGCGTCCTCTTCTTTCGAGATCGACCGGTCTGTAGCCATATTCAGGCGGAAAAGGGTACCGTCGCTGCAAGAACTCGAGATGATCCGGTTCGAGCCAAGGGGGAGTATCGCTCGACCTTTCAAATACCTGTCTTGCTTTCTTCATCTTTGCTTTGGAGTAAAGGACAACCGACTTGAAACGCAGGATTCTGAAGATGGGGAAGTTAATAGCGATTCTCTTGAGGAATGATCTGATTCGGAAGTTCATTCGGTTCCACCTACAGATTCAATCAGGGCAACTGATCCACAGAAATTCGTAGTTCGAAAAAGGTTTCGCAATTCTTTTCTTCATATTCTCATTGGCATGGTTCCTCTTGACATTTAGGAGACCAGACCGTTAATTCTCTCGTCGTGAATGCGGTCGTCAGGATTCCCCACTTGAGACTCCACCGATCCCTTAAGAGAGCTTAGCTGAACCGGAACTGGCGGCAGGAAAAGAGTGATAGACGAATACCGGAGAGATAGTGTCTGGACGCCTCGCTGAAACCTCTTCGCGACCACGCGCAACCTCGGGGCGTAGCTCAGGAACAACCTATCTCGCCAGAGCCGCCATGTTTACCGCCCTGGCAGTGGGAAGTGGCTTCGCCCTTCTTCTCGTACCCAACATTGAACTGATTACGTCAATTATTTTCGTCAGTGGTGTTTATCTGGGGCCCCGTGGGGGAATGATGGTGGGAATCGTGGCGGAGTTCATATTCAGTGCCGCGAATCCCCTGGGATCGGGTCTCGTCTTTCCACCCCTTTTGCTGGGCCAGATTGCCGGGATGGGCCTCGTGGGATTGATGGGCGGGCTTCTCAGAAAGTCCCTGCTAATGGGAGATCTCTCCCTGGGAAAGCGTCTATTCCTCGGAGCAGCCGGGGCACTGCTCACGCTTATCTACGATTCGATAACGACCCTCGCTTATCCTGTAGCTGCCGGTTTTGAGGGGAGGCAAACCGTGGCGATCTGGATGGCAGGGATAGGATTCACCGTCCTCCACCAGGTATCGAATGCCATCATCTTTTTCACAGCACTTCCACGAGTATTCTCACGAATTGACTGAGAGAACTCGCTCGCCAGTAGAATCTTGAGAAACTTAATAACGGCTCTCCTTTTCCTCCTGTCAACTTCCTTCGCCACTGACAGTACCAGCTCGCTTGACACTGCTTGGGAAACAGATGCGCTGAGCTTTCTCCCTTTCGAATGGAGTGGCCACTGGGGAATATATCATCACCACGGTTTCCCAGGCTGGGGAATGGATGCAACGGACGGATTGACTTTTTTCGATGGAACATTCATTCTCTGGCCTTTGAGATACGCTTTCCCTTCTTTGGACACGTCTGCAGAAAACCAGAATGAGCCGGGTGTCCACAGTGCCCTTATGTACCGAAGAGGGGACTACTTTCTGGACGAGTTCTCGTTTGACATCAATTCTCTTAGAGAAGAGGGTGGGTCGGTTCGATTTGAGGCGCTCAAGCGGAATTTCGAGGATCAGTACGGGCTGCTGGGCTTCCCGGGACTACCTGGCGGTACGATTCAGCAAAACTACCGGCTCCTGATGAAAATCCCGGGGGAATCCGATGAGGTATGGAACATCTCCTCAGCCTATTTCAAAACGACTGATGCTGTTCCCGTACCATCCGAATCGGGCTGGGAGAAGGGAGCAACCAGGCGTGACAGGATCATCGCAAGTGGCTTGGGTTATACCAGAAACGGCCAGCAACTCGAAGCCTCAGCCTTTTCTCAGCGGCTGAAACTTGAAAGCCTATCATCTGCCCCTGATTGGTCGGCAGATCTCATCGCGTACAAACTTCGCTACTTTTCTTCACACCCTGTGGGTGTCGACGCACAAAGATTTCTTCGGATCTCGGGAAAGTACTCCATTCTCAGTTCAGACAGTCTGGATAATCGATCTCGATTGGCAGTCGCCGCAGCGGCGGGTTTTTGGACACAGGTGCGGAAATACGAGTTTACGATGGCACTGGGAGGAGCCTTTGTTTCACCAGACCGGCGAGGACTTCTTTTCGACGGCAGGGTGGACTATTCTCTCACCAGTTCCGACACATTTTCGTTAACAGTAATTCATTGGCTACATGCTCTCCCGTTTCAGTACAGCGGAGGAGGCGTTCCCGAGTGGCCGGCGGACAAATACAACGTACTGCGATCGGACTCTTCGGCAATAAGTCAGAGCCGGACAGTGCTCCAGATAACCGCCCGTCACCGGTCTTCCCGTATGAAGACCAGAGTGGGACTATTTGGCTCACGGGCGGACCCTCACTACTATTTTGAAAAAAGAGAGTATATCGATTATCGCTCAATGTTTGCCTACCAGCTCGACCCGCAAAAGATGTCATCTGATGGAGTTGGTGGTGTCTTTTGGCAAACTCAGCTCAACTATTTCCGGAGTTGGTGGTTGCAAGGGAGCGGAGTAAGCTTGTTTGAGAACAAGCAGGGTTGGGGCAGCGGGGTTCAGCACGAAGGAAGCATAGGCCTCTTGTTTCGCGAGTCGCTTTTTGGTGAGAATCTGGACCTGCGTGTGAGGTTCTGGACGAATTTCTGGGTTGGACGGAATTCGTATGTGTGGGATCCTCTTTTGAAGCTTGGATACTATGATGACACTGTCGTTCCTTCCCAGGATAACGCGGCAGTGGCAAATGTCGAGTTCAAGGGGGTGATTTCAACTTTTGAGATTTCCTTTACCATGAGGAATCTCCTCTATGCGGGCCGGACGTTGATTCGGAGTTTCACGGGTGATTTTCTAACGGAGGATCAGCTCTCATTTTCTGCCACACCCCTGTTTCCCGCGGCGGGACGTCTGGCCTTCGTGACGATCCGTTGGCACTTCATGAACTAGGAAACACATCCACAGTCCGTAACGATCTCTGAGGTATCTCACCACTCCCCTTCGTCGAGAAAGCACGGCTTTTGACTTGACATGCTATAAGGGTCAAGATAAATTCAGCCGGTTTTGATGGTGCGGTCCAAGTGAAGAACAGCGAGAAATCCGGTCTGTTCGTGAATGTCTCCGTTGCGAGCATTCACGCCAAGGCTGAGTTTGCGTCCGAGGTGGTTACTCAGGCCCTGTTGGGTGAAGAACTGGAGGTTCTGGAAATCAATTCTGAGTGGCTCAAAATTCGCCAGTGGGACGGTTACGAGGGGTGGTTGAACCAGTTCTTTGGGGCCAGGGTAAGTGAGGAGTATCTGGCAGGAGTCAAATCGGATCAAGCCATGATTGTGGGAGACCTCTTCGGTGATGTATATGAGGAGGCCGACAGAACAATGCCTGTTGTGAGAGACCTGGTTTATGGTGACCGACTTGTCTCTCTCGAGGACAAGAACGGTTGGAGACAGGTTCTGCTGCCTGACGGAGAATCGGGTTGGACGGACAGCGGACCTCAGCGTGACTTTTCAGTACACTTGAGAGAAACTCTCGTGAAGGAAGCCCGCCGATTTCTTGGAATTCAGTACTTGTGGGGCGGCAAATCGCCAAAGGGATTTGACTGCTCCGGATTTGTACAGACTGTCATGAAGCAACGCATTCCGCTACCCCGGGACACCCATCTGCAGGTGGATCATCCCGGGCTTGAGGATATTGGGCCGGAAGAAGTTGAAAAGGGTGATCTCATATTTTTCGGCACGAACGGCCGGAGCGTAGATCACGTGGCTATCTCCCTGGGTGGTGATGAGTTCATACACTGTTCAGGTTTTGTCAAGATCGATACTTTGGATGTAGATTCTGCACGGAGTTCGGATCGGAGTAAGAGGAGAATCGTGGTCGTAAAGAGCATCGAAAGGTATTGTAATTGAGGAATTCCAGGCGATTCGGCAATGGGATTCTGAACAGGGAGGTGCTGGTCCTCAACCAGAATTACCAGCCACACCTCATCTGTACGGCAAAAAGGGCCATCTGTCTTATCTATCTGGGCAAGGTGGAGGTGATTGAGAACTACAGAGACTTTGTCCATTCACCCCGTATGAGACTCTCACTTCCCAGTGTCATCAAACTTCAGAAGTACATCAGAATGACGGGCAATGATATCGTTCTTTCCCGGAAAAACATCCTGAAGCGTGATCAGCATCAGTGTCAGTATTGTGGTCGCAGGAGCGTCCCCATGACCATCGACCATGTTATTCCGAAGGAGCGCGGGGGAAAGGATACCTGGGATAACCTTGTCTGCTGCTGTCACGTCTGTAACCGGAAGAAAGGGAACAGGAGTCCTGACGAGGCCAAGATAATCCTGCTGAGACGGCCTCGAAAGCCGAGCCGGATTCATTACATCAGGCAGTTTGTGAAAAAAGAGCAAACTTCCTGGAGGCCATATTTGTATATGGAAGCCCCTGACCAGATCGGAACGACGGTGTGAAAAAAGCTCGAGTTCTGAGCGGAATCCAGCCTTCTGGCCATCTTCATCTTGGCAACTATTTCGGCATGATGAAACGGATGATCGGTTACCAGCACACGAACGAGCTGTTTTGTTTTCTGGTCAACTACCATGCGCTTACGAGTACGACAGACGCCTCCCGTTTACGGAAGCACACTGTTGAAGCGGCAAGCGATTTCATCGCACTTGGACTCGACCCCGAGAAGGCCGTCTTCTGGGTTCAATCGGATGTGCCAGAAGTAACGGAGTTAACCTGGTTGTTGAGCAGCGTGACAAACGTTGGAATGCTTGAGCGGGCTCACTCATACAAGGACAAGATTGCAAAAGGGGTTACGCCCAATCACGGTCTTTTCAGCTATCCCGTGTTAATGGCGGCGGACATCCTGCTGTTTGGAGGCGAATTGGTTCCGGTGGGAAAAGATCAGAAGCAACATTTGGAGATGTCCCGTGACATCGCCATAAAATTCAACGCAACATACGGTGACACGTTTGTCGTTCCCGAGAGCAAGATTGAGAAGGATTGGGGAGTCATCCCCGGTATCGACGGACAGAAAATGTCCAAATCCTACCGAAATACCATCGACATCTTCTGCAACAAGGACGATCTTGCAGAAAAGGTCATGAGGATTGTCACCGACACCACTCCCATCGACGAACCCAAGGATCCTGGTACGAGTACTCTGTACAAGATCTATTCCCTCTTTCTGGACGGCCCCGGGAAGGAGAAGCTGACCCGGAGATTTGAGGGAAAGGGACTCAAGTATCAGCAGTTGAAGGTTGAGTTGATTGATGTCATTTGGGAATACTTTGCGTCTTATCGGGAAACAAGGACGGTACTCGCCGATGACCGTGCATACGTCCTAAAAGTGCTTAGAGAAGGGGCTGAAAAGGCTCGAGCTGTTGCGACTTCGTATCTTGAAAAGGCAAGAAAAAACGTGGGACTCCTCTACTGGGAATGAGGGGATACAGTATAGAGCTGGAGAGTTTTTCGGGACCTTTGGACCTTCTCCTGTTCTTCATACGGCGGGATGAGATTAACATTATGGACATTCCCATAGCCCGGATCACGGAAGAATATCTTTCCTATATTGAGACAGTTCAGGCTCTGGACATAGCCATCGCTGAGGAGTTCGTAATGATGGCGGCAACACTGATGAGGATCAAGGTCAGAATGCTGCTTCCCCAGTTCTCCCTGGAAGATGAAGAAGAGGAACCTGTGGATCCGAGAGCCGAACTCGCCCAGCGGCTGCTCGAATACCAGAGATACAGGGAGGCAGCGGTCACACTCACTGAGATGCTGGTGTCGGAAAATCGCAGGTTCCCACGACCCGTGACAACGGAGTACAGCGACCTGCCGGATGATCCTTCACTCTATCTTGAGGAGGTCTCTCTATTTGAACTGGCAACCATTTTCAAGAGATTGTTGGAGAGGATGCCCGCTCCTGTGACTTACGACTTGGAAAGAGATAAGATCAAGGTTAGGGACAAAATGGCGTTTCTCATGTCTCAGTTCGTATTGAAGAAGAGATACATGTTCTCAGAGTTGTTCTCGGATCCTTTCTCCAGAAAGGACCTCATCGCCACATTCATGGCGATCCTGGAACTCGTGAAAGAGGGTAAAGTGTGGGTCCTTCAGAAACATCACTTTGACGATTTCGTGTTGGAGATCGTTTCCCCCGGCGCGGAGGGGCAGAGAATGGCACCGCCCGTTGGAGAAGCCTGATGAAAAAGAATGCTTATGAGAGAGAGGAAATTAGAATCATCGAAGCTCTTCTGTTCTCCTCTCCCGACGTACTGACACAGGCGAAGATGGAGCTCTGTTTTGATGAGGATGCCCCACAGCTTGATCATGCGATTCTGGAGATTCAAAGTGAATATGAGCGTCAGGAACGTTCGTTTATCGTCGAAAAGGTAGCGGGTGGCTATCGGCTTGTCACGAGACCTGAATATGAGCCATGGGTCAAACGACTTCATACGCAGTTGTCAAGAACTTCGCTTTCCAGGGCCGCCCTGGAGGCCGTGGCTGTCATCGCGTACAAAGGACCGGCAAGCCGTGCTGAAATTGAGAGTATCCGGGGTGTTGACAGCACGAGTGTGATTAAGACGCTTCTTGAAAAAAAGCTAGTTGCAATCCGAGGACGGGCTGACAGTCCTGGCCGACCTCTCCTCTACGTGACAACCGATATTTTCCTCACTTCATTCGGTTTGGAATCGTTGTCTGACCTTCCAAAACTCCGGGAAATATCAGAGTTGGTTTCCAAGGATCCTGATAAGGAAGAGAGCCGCACAATCAAGATTTCAGGACTGCCGGAAAGCAAGCCCGGTAATGAGGTTGAATAAGTTTATCGCCGCGTCGGGCGTTGCCTCGCGAAGGAAGAGTGAGGAGATTGTGAAAGCAGGCCGGGTGGAAGTTAACGGTATTCCCGTCACTAATCCTTACCGCCTTCTGCGATCAGACGACGTTGTTTCTGTGGACAACAGGACGGTTTCCCCTCCCGGAGACAGTACGGTCATCGTTTTGAACAAACCCACAGGTGTCATAACGACAGTAAAGGATACACATGGAAGGCCCACGGTTATGAACCTGGTTGAGGCAGGGGAAAGGCTTTTTCCCGTAGGGCGGTTGGACAAGAATACGACTGGGACATTACTCTTAACAAACGACGGTGACCTTGCCCACCGGATAGTCCATCCGAGATTCCAGGTTGAGAAGGTTTACGTTGCCACCATCGACAGGCCCTGGGACGAAGCAGACACCCGTCGAATCGAGTCTGGAGTCGAAATGGGCGGTAGTGAGATTGGCATGGCGAAGGTACTATCGCGCGATACAATTTCCGGAGATGGCAAGAAGAGGGTTACGTCCCGGGTCAGGCTCTCCCTCTCCCATGGTAAGAAGCGTGAAGTGAGGAGGATTCTGAAGAGGTTAGGCTACCGTGTCATTGCTCTGCACAGGGAATCATTTGGAGGTATTGGTGTAGAGGGACTTGCCCCAGGTGAGTGGCGAAAATTGAAAGGGGATGAAATCGCTCAATTAACGGGGACAGTAAAGCATAAACGCCTGTAATACTGTTTGGCTTTTCGACGGGAGGCGTTTACATTACTCAGCTTTTTGAAAGATCCATCTGTGATTCATTTGGTTTCGCACGATGATTATCGCCATTGACGGGCCTGCAGCCTCCGGCAAGAGCACAACCGCAAGGGGTGTGGCCATTAGGCTCGGTTTCGTTTACCTGGACACGGGTGCCATGTATCGAGCTGTGACGTTGGCGGTTCTCAAGTCGGATATCGCATTACACAAAAAGGAAGCTCTGGAAGAGCTCTTGGCAACCCTTGAACTCAACTTTCAGACAGAAAATGGGAAGACCCGGATTCTCCTCCACAGTCAGGACGTAACGGACTCAATTCGGAGCCTTGAGGTAACACGGAACGTCAGTGCGGTAAGCGCAATGCCAATGGTCCGGGGCAAAATGGTTGCAATTCAGCGAGACCTTGCCGGCAAAAACGATTCAGTTGTGGAAGGGAGGGATATCGGCACCGTCGTATTCCCCGATGCCGATTTCAAGTTCTTCCTGACGGCTGATTACAGGACGCGTGCCCTTAGGAGGTTAAAGGATCTGGCAGAACTGGGAATTGAGCAGTCAATCGATGAAGTCATCGAAGAGCTGAAACGCCGTGACGAGAAGGATTCAAGTCGAAGCCATTCTCCTCTCAAAAAGGCGGAGGATGCCGTCGAGGTGGATACAACCGCTTTGACGATTCCTGAGCAGATCGATTTTATAGTCACATACGTTGGACGAAAATTAGGGGAAAGGACAACAAACCAGGGAGATGACCGAAGAAAAAGAAAACGTGAAGATGTCAGTCGAAACTGATAATACTGATGCCCTCGAGCAAGTGGAAGAGGTCTCCCCCCAGGGGGATGAGCCTCAAGGGGAAAAGGACTATCTCGATCCGTCATTGTTTGATGATATAAAGGAGCTTTCCCCCGAACAGCTTCATGAATCTGCTGAACCGAAGGACATGGTATCGTCTGAGGTACTTGACAAGTATCACGAGACTGTTTCTGATATTGCCGAACATCAGGTGGTTCAGGGGAGAGTTATAGGCCAGAATGAAAAAGAAATCATTATGGATATAGGGTTTAAATCGGAGGGGATAATTCCCAGATCTGAGTTTGCCGGCAAGGTGCCGCCCGCCATTGGTGACGTTCTGGGAGTCTACCTGGAACGGATGGAAGACAAGAACGGTCAAACTCTCCTTTCCAAAGAGAAGGCTGACTGGATGAACAGCTGGAACAAGATCATAGAAATATACAAGGGAGATGGGACTGTCGAAGGAAAGATCGTTCGGAGGATAAAGGGGGGAATGGTTGTTGAACTCGAGGGAATTCAGGCTTTTCTTCCTGGCTCCCAAATCGATATCCGGCCCGTTCAGGACTTTGACCAATACCTTGGCCAGGAGATGGAATTCAAAGTCGTCAAGGTGAATCGATTGAGGAAGAACATCGTGTTGTCCAGAAAAGTACTTCTGGAAGAGAGTCTGAGAGAACAGAGGGAAGCCCTGTTTGAAGAGATAGAGACGGGACAGATTCTGGAAGGGCACGTCAAGAATATTACGGATTTTGGGGCATTCATAGATCTCGGGGGCGTTGATGGACTACTCCACATAACTGACCTCTCATGGGGCAGAGTCAATCACCCTTCAGACGTAGTTGAATTAGGCGAGGCACTGAACGTAAAAGTCATTGATGTAGACAGGGAGAAACAGAGGGTCTCTCTCGGACTCAAACAGTTGTCGCCCCACCCGTGGGAAACGGTTCCGGGGAAATATCCCGTGGGCACCAGGATAAAGGGAAAAGTTGTCAGTCTCACCAATTACGGTGCCTTCCTCGAGCTTGAGAAGGGAGTAGAGGGGCTGGTTCATGTGTCTGAGATGTCGTGGACTCGCAATGTTTTTCACCCATCCGAGGTTGTTAAGCTCGGAGAGGAGGTAGAAGCAGAAGTGCTCAGTCTCAATCCTGAGGACAGGAAAATCGCTCTCGGTTTCAAGCAGCTTCAACCCGATCCGTGGGAGGGTGTGGAAGAGCGATATCAGGTCGACTCACTGTACAAGGGTACCGTCAGGAATCTGAGGCAATTCGGCGCGTTCGTTGAACTGGAGGAAGGGGTTGACGGATTGATTCATATTTCTGACCTGTCGTGGACCAAGCTCGTCCGTCACCCCAAAGAGATTCTTGAAAAGGGTGATGAGGTTGAAGTCCGCGTTCTGGAAGCTTCACGGGAAAGCAGGCGAATTGCTCTTGGGTTGAAACAGGCGACTGAAGATCCTTGGCCTGCCATCAAGGATCATTTTCAGCCAGGCGAGAAGGTGACCGGGCAGGTGATAAAGGTTCTCGATAAGGGTGTCATTCTGGAGCTCGATATGGATGTCGAGGGAATTATACCATCTCGCATGTTTTCCAGGGATTCCCGAAAAGAGATGTTGGGAGAAATATCCCCAGGTGTGGATTTACGTTGTGAGGTTGTGGAAGTAAGGCCCGATGACAAGAAGGTCATTCTGGATGCTCCTGAATTCACAACGAAGGGAAAAAGTGCGTCAAGAGGTCTCGATGGAGAAGACGAAACGCCGGGGGAAAAAGAGAAGGAAGAGGAGACTTCAGAAAAGCGGAAGAAAGAGAAACCAGAGCGAAAGGTGACGTCACCGCAGGAAAAGGATTCAGGAGAAGCCGAGGAGGAGAAGAAGGAAGAGGAGACTTCAGAAAAGCGGAAGAAAGAGAAACCAGAGCAAGATGTGTCGTCACTGGAAGAAAAGGATTCAGGAGAAACCGAGGAGGAGAAGAAAGAAGAAGGATAGGTTAAGAATGGTAGCGGTCAGGAATCTGCGTAACATTGTGGAAAGATGGCGTCTCCGAATCTGGATGGGTGCCTTTTTTTTTGCAGCGATTCTCTGGCTGTTCGTTATTTCTGAGCAGACCTACACTTATGTATTACAAATGCCCATCGAAGTGAGGAATATCAAAGAGGGGAAAACAATGAGAGGTGAGGGGCCGCCGACGGCGGAAGTCAGATTTCGGGCCACCGGCCGCGCCTTTCTCAAGGCGCTATTGTTTAAGAGATTCTCGGACTTCAAGCTGGTCCTCGACCTGGACCGGATAAGCACCAACTATGATTTCTACCTGAACGACTACTATGGGAGGCATGAGGAAAAGGTGGTGGTTCCCGCGTCGTTCGAACTCGAATTCGTAGAGGTGATCCAACCCGATTCCATACAGATTGAACTCGTCGACTATATGATAAAGCCTGTAATCGTGGTCCCTCGCGTCGTGGTCGAGCCCGCCCCCGGTTTTACACAGGTTGGTCCCATAATGTTTACACCTGAAACCATTGAATTAAGGGGTCCCAAGGAAATCATCCTCTTCGTTGAAACTGTCGAAACCGAATTCAGGGAATTCCTTGACATTGATAGTCCCGTCAACGAGTCCGTTCCTCTGAGCCTTGATTTCCCCCGAGTCGTTGAAACATCGTCGCCCATGATTGACGTATTCGCCGACATTCAGAGTATAGGAGAGAGGATTATCACCGAGGTGCCCATACAAGTATTGAATCAGCCAGACGGCATTCGTGTTTTTCCCAATCCATCCACAGTATCCCTGACCGTAACGGGTGGAGTGCAATACATTGCTGGACTGGAGCCCTCCGATATTGAAGTATTTATCGACTTTGCATCGCGAGCGAAACAGCAGACCTATCACAAGCCCACGGTGCGGGTGCCGGAGGACATACTTGAATGGCGCGACCTGTCTCCCAAGAACGTGGAACTCGCCATTGCCCAAATCCGTGAATGACCGTTCTTGGTATCGAAACGTCCTGCGATGAGACAGCCGGTTCTGTCTGCCGGGACGGCACAATCCTGTCATCAGTAATTTCTTCCCAGGACATTCATGCCCATTATGGGGGCATTGTTCCAGAAATCGCTTCAAGGGAGCATGAGAAGCGCCTCACGTCAGTTGTGGAAGAGGCCATGCAACTGGCGAGTCTGGTCAAGGGCGATCTCGATGCGGTGGCCGTCACCCGGGGACCAGGTCTCATGGGATCTCTCCTTACCGGCGTCAGTTTTGCGAGGGGATTCGCCCAGGGTCTTGGAATACCATGCCTGGGTATCAACCATATCGAGGCCCATATTTTTGCGAACTTTATTGCCTATCCGGAGTTGAAATATCCGTTCCTATGTTTGCTCGCTTCAGGGGGACATACACAAATCTGGAGAGTGTCGGATTTGGGAGATTATGAACTCCTGGGTGAAACCCGTGATGATGCTGCCGGTGAAGCTTTTGATAAGGGGGCCCGTATTCTGGGACTCGGTTTCCCGGGGGGGCCAGCTCTTGAAGAGGCGTCACGCGGGGGGAATGAAGAGGAGGTAGCTTTTCCCCGGGCTTTTCTGCAGTCACAGGCCATTGAATACAGTTTCAGTGGATTGAAAACCTCCTTAATTAACTACGTCAAGGGCAGAGGTGGAAAAATGACGGAGAAACAGCTGGCACATGTGGCAGCGAGCTACCAGAAGGCCATTGTAGATGTCCTTCTGTTCAAGTTAAGGCAGGCTGTCGATCTGACTGGAGTGAAGACCACGGTCATCGCGGGTGGTGTGGCGGCGAACAACAGGCTACGCCGTGAGGCGGAAAGAGTATTCGCCGATTGCACGGCTTATTACCCTCCCAGGTCACTCTGTACAGACAACGCGGCAATGGTGGCATTTCTGGGGGAGAAATATTTTCTTCAAGGGGCAAGGGTAAAAACAGATTTATCAGTTGTTCCCAATCTAAGCCTTACGCACTGATCCGTGTCCTTTTTTTTCTCCACACGGGGGAGCGCACCTATATGGATTCTCGGTCTGCTTTTCCTGGCCCTCGTCATTCTTTCGTTTCTCGGATACCGTAGTAGGGGGTCTTCCAGCCGACGGCGATATCGGATACCGTTCCTGTTTCGTACCGGCACATTTCTCACGGTCACGATTCTTCTTGGCAATCTAGCGGCCTCATGGAGAAGCACCTTTGCAAGTGAGCCATTGCTAAAGGTCTTCTTTGATAATTCTGTCAGCGCCGCGTACCACCAGTCCATTTCCGGTGAATCGCTCCTGAACGGATACCGGGAAATTGCAGCTGGTATGCGTGGAATTCTCGAAAGTGAGTCCCGCGGCGGAACCATAGAATTCTACTCTTTTGGCTCGGAGGTGAGGCCCGTTGATCCTGAAGATCTCAATCTTAGTTTCAGTGAGCCCACGACAAACCTCTCCTCTGTCCTAAAGCAGGCGATCGACGTAAGACCAGATCATTTCCTGGCAGGAATCGTCGTCGTCACAGACGGCCAGGTTACCATGGGGCCGGATCCCAAGGACATGGTTCAGGAGATAGACGTGCCGGTACATGCGGTTGGCATAGGGAATTCAACACCCATGGTGGATGTAGATATTGAGAGAGTTGAAGCTCCAACGGTAGGGGTAAGGGGGGACATGGTGACGGCAGAGGTTTTTGTTTCTTCTATCGGGGAAACGCGTGAGCGGGTGCATGTGACTCTGTCGAAGAACGGGCGATTGCTCGGGTCCCAGATGATTCGGCTTTCAGGGTTGGGATCCGTGAGAACCGTGAAATTCCGATTTCGTTTGGAAGAATCCGGGTCCCAGACGTACAAGGTCCAGGTGGCTGCGCTCAAGGATGAGGTCAATATTGATAACAACAGGTCAGCGTTTGCGATTACCACCCTGAAAGATCGATTTCGAGTAGCCTTGCTCACGGGTGCCCTCTCACCGAATACCGGTTTCATAAGTAGAGTTCTGGAAACGGACAAGGGGATGCAGACGGATCATTTCGTCCGCCACAGAAAAGGCTGGTCGCCACCCATTGCGCGATTCTGGAGGACGGACTACGATCTTGTCATTTTGGACAACTTTCCTGCGGATGGCATGGTGGAAGATTGGGCGGTAGAGCTTGAACGTAAACTGAGCGAATTCCCTTCATCACTGATCTATCTCCCGGGGCCGAACGTCCCGCAGAGGAGTGCCTACGATTTTCTCCCGCTTCTGGGAATGGAGGAAATGAGGAAAGGAACGAGAAGTAACGACACACACTACGCCGTTCGTTTCTCAGAGGCCAGCCGGAGACATCCTATTTTCGGAGGGGAAGGCAGGTGGGGGGTTTCGTTTCCACCGCTGAAACCATACTTGATGGCTCAACCGGCCACGGAACGGGTAACTACGCTCGTGTATCTCGACGCACCCGTTGAAATTCCGCTGTTTACCGCAGGCACCGTGGACTTTCCTCGCAGCGGCAAGACTATCAGGATAGCCACGATCACATCAACGGATTTATGGCAGCTCCATTTCAGGATAATGAGGACTGATTATGCCGGAGTGGTGGAACGATGGTGGGGCAGAACTCTCAAATGGCTGGTCATGGCAGAAGGTGAAGGGGAGACATATTTTAGATTGAACAAGCATACTTTTCAGCAGGGAGAGACCGTTCATGTTTCCGGTTCGGTTCTCGACCTGGGACGCGCCGGTTCTCACGGAGCAAACGTTTCCATGGTAATCAACGATGAACATGGAGAGACAAAATCCATTCTCCTGGATCACTCTCCTTCGGCGTCTCACTGGGAAGGAGACTTTCTTGCGGGGAAGCCGGGGGAGTATCATTACGTCGTCAAGGCGGAACAAAACGGTATTCTCAAGGGACAACAGGAGGGGTCATTCAGAGTTGAAGAAAGCCAGATAGAGCTGAACCGGGTCTTCCTCAATGAGAGCCTTCTCACAGATATTTCCTCTCTCAGTGGAGGCGAATTCAGACAGTGGGCCGATCGCTCCAAAGTCCATGAGAATTTGAATCTCGAAGCAAGAGAGGTCATCGTGGCAAGGACGTTCCACCTCAGCCACTGGCTTCCCCTCTGCGTAGTTGCTCTAATATTCATGATAGGGGAGTGGGTCTCCCGCAGGCTTCTCGGTCTGCAGTAATCTCTAACCTGGATTATCCACAGGATCTTGAGATCCACAGGATCTTCCAAAGGATCTTGAGATGAGATTCATCAGCACACGCTAAATAGATGCTAAGTGATACTAAAACAAGTGGATATATATTTATTCTCTTATTGCTGATGAATTAATCAGGCTAACTGTTTGACATTATCGATTCAAGATGGTAGCTTCACAGCCAACTTTTAAGTCAAGAGTATGAAAAGAATAACAGTTATCGGCACGGGCTATGTCGGGCTGGTCACCGGGGCCGGTCTTTCTGATTTCGGGAACAAGGTGGTGTGCACCGACGTAGATCATGAGAAAATAAAGATTTTGAACGGAGGACGAATCCCGTGTTTTGAGCCCGGGCTGCAGGATTTGGTTTCCCGGAATGTCAAGGCTCGGAGACTGTTATTCAGTACAGATGTCGGAGGGACAGTCCGGGATTCTGAAGTGATCTTCGTTGCCGTGGGTACTCCCATGAGAGAGAACGGGGAGGCGGACTTATCTGCCATCGAGACGGTGGCGAAGACAATCGGTCGAAATCTGAATGGGTATAAGGTGATTTGCACGAAAAGCACAGTGCCTATTGGTACGGGAGAAAGGGTTCGGACGATGGTTCAAGAGACGAGTTCCGCCGGAGCAGAATTTGACATTGTATCCAATCCAGAGTTTCTTCGTGAGGGAGCTGCGGTGCAGGATTTCCTCATTCCGAACCGGGTGGTAATTGGCAGTGATTCCGAGAGAGCTCTTGACATCATGAGAGAGGTGTACCGGACACTTTTCATCAATGAAACCCCGATGGTCCTCACGGACATTGTGACCGCGGAAACGATCAAATATGCATCGAATGCCTTTTTGGCCACGAAGATATCCTTCATCAATGAAATGGCCAATCTATGTGACGCTACCGGGGCGGATGTCCACATGGTGGCCAGAGCTATGGGACTGGATGGCCGTATAAGTCCCAAATTCCTGCACCCCGGTCCGGGATTTGGAGGATCCTGTTTTCCCAAGGACGTCCAGGCACTTGCTCAGCAGGGGGAGAAGCTTGGGGTTGAGTTGAAAGTTGTCAGGGCAGCCCATGAGACAAACGAAGCTCAGAAAAGAAGCGTGATTCGAAAACTCAAGAATCTTCTTGGAGACGATTTGAAAGACAAAACCATAGCGGTGCTGGGATTGGCATTCAAGTCAAACACCGATGACGTTCGGCTGTCACCCTCACTTCCCTTAATCGAAGATTTGCTGTCCCGCAAGGCAAAGGTGAAGGCCTTTGATCCCGAGGCCAATGAGAATATGCGTGCCCTCTTTCCTCAGGTGACCTACTGCGACTCTCTCAAAAGTGCTGTAACCGATGCGGATGCCATTGCGGTAATGACCGATTGGCGCGAGTTTCGAGGCATGAATCTCAAGGAGGTGGCCAGGCTCGTAAAGCAGAGATTCCTGGTGGATGCCCGGAACATTCTGAACCCTGATGAACTCAGGAAGCTGAACTTCAAATCTGAAAACATGGGAAGGCCGAGCGTAAGGTGAGGAACATACAGGGAGTAAGGACCGAGAAGCTCACGGTACATCAGGACATCCCAGACGTCACCGGGCAGATGGGAAAACGTGGATTTCTCATGGAAGTTTTGAGGGAGGACAACGGCTTGCTTCGAAAGTTTGGCCAGACAACCTTTACCGTCGCCTACAAGGATACGATTAAGGCCTTTCACTGGCACAGGAAACAGGATGACATATGGTTTGTGGCCACCGGGAAGGCTGTTGTTGTTCTGCACGATCTCAGGAAGGATTCTCCAACGCGAGGTGTGACCCAGATCATCAGAGCCGGGGAAAACGATTACAAGCTCATCCTTATCCCCGTGGGAGTCGCCCACGGTTACAAGGTCGTCAGTAAAGAGCCTGTGCTGTTGTTCTATCATTCAACTCACGCGTACAACCGGGAGCACCCTGACGAAGAGCGAATTCCGTGGAACGATTCTACCATCGATTTTGATTGGGATTCTGTGGGTTGACGACATACCTCATCACAGGGGGTTGCGGGTTTATCGGCAGCAACTTCATCCGCTATATTCTAAGGAAGGATGAGTCGTGCCGCATCGTGAATCTTGACAAACTTACTTACGCGGGGAATCTGGAGAATCTCAGTGACATGGAGTCGAACCCTCGCTATCACTTTTTCAAGGGAGACATTTGCGATCAGAATCAGGTAGAACGCCTCTTCCTGGAGCATTCTCCTGATCTGGTCGTCAATTTCGCGGCGGAGAGTCATGTGGATCGGTCCATAGGAAAACCTGATGACTTTATTCAGACGGATATATTTGGCGTGTTTGTTCTTCTGGAGGCGGCAAAGGAACACGGCGTCGATCTATTTGTCCAGATCAGCACCGATGAAGTCTACGGGAGTATTCAGAGTGGAAGTTTCCGCGAAACGGATTCCCTGATGCCCAGCAGCCCCTATTCCGCAAGCAAGGCCGGGGGAGACAGGCTGGCCTATTCATACTATGTTACACACAAGCTTCCTGTGATCATAACTCGTGCCGGTAATAATTTTGGGCCCTACCAGTATCCTGAGAAGCTCATTCCTTTATTTGTGACGAACGCTCTTGAGGATGAATTCCTCCCCCTTTACGGGGACGGCAAGAACGTCCGGGACTGGCTTTATGTCCTGGATCATTGTTCTGCGCTGGACTTTTTGGTGGAGAAAGGTACTCCCGGTGAGGCCTACAACATAGGGGGCGGGAACGAGAGGCAGAATATAGATATCACCCGGCAAATTTTGGATCATCTTGAAAAGCCGGACACACTAATTCGCCATGTTGAAGACAGGAAGGGTCATGACCGGAGGTACTCTCTTGATTGTTCGAAATTAACATCCTTGGGTTGGGCCCCTGAGCACGATTTCGATTCAGCCCTGGAAAAGACTGTCGATTGGTACCGGACGAATGAGCGATGGTGGCGAAAAATCAAGTCTGGTGAGTTTCTCGATTATTATAGAACGCAATACCGCATTGAGATCTAGACAGTCTTCAGAAACATGAGAAATAGGCTATTGGAGAAGATTAATAGAATCTCTGGAGAAGAATGTCAGATGAAACGAGTAAATGCAGTTCCCTTAATAATGATAATTTCCTTACACATGATGGTCCTGGCTCAGAGGGAGACGTCTCCTCAATGGCGTCCATTTGGTGAAATCGAGACCGAGTTCCTTGAACAGACAGTGGTAGAGGTCAAGATACCTGATCATCTGCAAGAGTTCACCTCGGTTGAGAAAGCTATTGATCCCGATGCATATGTGATTGGTCCTGGAGACCTTCTTGGAATTAGCATTATAACGGGTGAAAACATGACCTTTATTCTTCGTGTGAGCCCAACTGGAGACTTGCTGATTCCAGGTGTGGGCATCCATAATGTTGCGGGACTGTCACTTTCAGAAACCATTGCCCGCACAGAAGATTTTGTAAGGGAACAAGCTTATCGAAACTCCGAGGTGGATGTTATCCTTGTTGACATACGAAGATTCAAGCTTTTGACCACCGGAGCGGTTCGCGAGCCTGGATTCGTTACCATCTCGCCGACCGATCGCCTTACAGATGCAATCGACGAAGCCGGAGGATTACACAAGTACGCCGATGAAGAGAGTATCCGGGTGGTAAGGGCTGACGGTACAACTGAGCATTTTTCTCTTCGACCTTTTCTTCTGGAAGGGGATCTGGGTAGCAACCCTACTCTCCTCGAAGGAGACCGGATCGAGGTGCCGTTTCGGGAAGAGTTTCGAAACGATGTCGAGGCATCGGTAACCTACAACGAAAGTGCCGTTCTTGTGACCGGATTTGTTGTGAGACCGGGTCCTTATCATTATTTCCCAGGGTATACCGTTAGAGATTATGTTGGATTGGCAGGTGGAGTTGAAGAAAGAGGCTCTATACGAAGTATTGATGTCAACAGGCCAGACCAAGTCGTCGATGTGAAATACGATGATCTTGCGGAGCCAGGCGACATCATCTATGTCCCTCAGAATATCCGCTATTTCCTTTTTGGCCCGAGCAGTATGTTTCAAGTGGCTGGAGTCGTTTTGGGGGTAGTCTTTACCTACCAGAGACTCCTTGATCTACTTTCAAGCTCCTAGTGATTGAAAGTCAAGCACTTAATCACTCAAGCAAAGGGTCGTGAGGTGAGAACTCTTACCCCACGCGAAAAGAGACTTCTGGAGATGGGAAAAGAGGACGCGGAGATTGTCGGGGATCGAGTTGCGAGGAGGACACGATAGCCATGAGGGGGTTGACACCTCACGAGCAAAGAGTATTTGAGTTAGTTAGAAGATACCCGGAAATCATCGGGAATAGAGGTGCCAGAGCGGAGATAGCGGGTGAAAATGGTATGAGTGAGAAAACTCTGAGGAATCGTATTGCCGATCTGAAACGGTATGGACTCGTCTCCGATACGGGCTTGCTCGGCAGCACATTTCCTTTGAGCGGGACAAAGGGCGACATTCCGGTAATTGGATACATCAAATACCTGTTGGAGCGATGGGTCACGGTCGCTCTCGTGGCGGGTTCAGTTTCCATTTTCGTCGCATTCGTCAGTCTTGTTATGCCCAAGACTTTCAGAGCCACGGCCGTGATTATGCCCTCTGAAATTGAGGAGAACTCTCCTTTTTTCAGTGCCCTCCAGGGGCTCTCAATTCCGGGATTGAATATCGCCGGAAATGCCACGGACAGCAATCGACTTCTGGCGATTCTGGCGAGTCGAACGGTTGGCGAGAAAATTGTCAAGAAATTCGATCTCGTGAGAGTTTACGATGTTGAAACGCTGGAGGAAGCTTTGCTGGTCCTCGATAATAATCTTCATTTCAGTCTCCAGGACGAAGGTACCATAAGAATAGATGTGGACGCCAAGACGCCCTGGCTCTCCAGCCAGGAGTCTGACAGTATGGCAAGAGTTCTAACCACTGATCTGGCGAACTCCATGGTCCAGGAAGTTGATTTTGTGAATAAGGAGCTGAATTCGTCAACTGCTCGTCTACAACGTGACTTCATTGAACGACGCCTTGAGCAAAACGCAGAAGATCTGGCGAGAGCTGAGGAGAATCTTAAGGCATTCCAGGAATTCCATGGAACAATTCAACTTCCAGCTCAGACAGAGGCAACCATCACACTGGCGGCCGAGCTCAGTGCCCGGATCATGGCCAATGAGGTGGCTTATGAAGCCCTCAAGTCTCTTCGAAATCCAGACAGTCCAGAGATCAAGCGCGTAGAGTTTGAGATTGCTGCTGCCGAGCGGAAATTGGCCGAGATCGAAAAAGGTCTCAAAGATGAATCGCGTATTTCTGGGGGACTTTTCCCTGTTCTTTCTGACGTTCCTGACCTTGGCATGCGACTGGCTAGATTGGAAAGAGAACTTGAAGTGCAGACCCAACTCTATACCTTTCTGGTGCAGCAATATGAACAAGCAAGAATTCAGGAGACGCGAGACACTCCTACAATTCAGGTTCTGGATTGGGCCAAGGTGCCGGAAAAGAAGTACAAACCCCAACGCGCCTTAATGGTGTTCATCTCTTCTGTTCTGGCCACGGTCTTCTGTGTTGTAGGGCTATTGTTTTGGGAGAAATGGAAAGAGTTTGAATCCACAACATGATCATGTGGCTCTCTACTCTGCAAACTTTTCGCTGAATAATCTCCTAAATCAAAATCCCTTCTACCATCCACCCTATTTATCAGGTACTGAATCTTCCTGAGGATTATCTTGAGTAAGGGACAACAAGGGTTTAGCCTGGAAAGAAATCCCAGGCTCTCTCCTAAGGGATTCAGTGCGAATGTCCATAGAAGAAAATCACTTGATGCGGTTTTCATTCTTACCCTTCCCTTTCTCTTCCTTCTGTTTCTGACCCTTGACGAACCTGTTCGACATCTGGCGTGCGTCCTGACTGCTGCTATTTTCTTCTATGAGCTAATTACCTATGACTATGCCGAACTCTACGGTTTGTCTGGTCTCAAGGTAATCTCTTTTCCTTCGCTTGCTTTCGTTTCCTTTACCGTCATGATCGCAATACCCAGCATCTTCGTTGTTCTGAATGAGTCATCTGATCATGCCTACACTTTTTTCTATGCCGTCAACTCCTTCTATCTTTTCTTTCCTTTCGGCTTGCTTCTTGCCAACTATTTTTTTCGAGTGGATCTGGATCGGCTTGCCATTCTAAGAAGGCAAAACTTTGTGAGACCCGTGAATGCAAATAGGATATTCTATATTCTTTGGATTCTGCTTGGATTGTGCCTCCTAATAATGGGCGCGTACATCCTCCGCATAGAAAAGATTCCCCTGCTTGAACTCATCAGGCATCCTGGTGAAAGGATGAGATTGGCACTGCTGCGTGAGGAATCGATGAAACTCCTGGAAATCCCATGGCTCGAACATTATTTGTACTCATGGCTTAGGACGACTCTATTTGCTGTTGGGATTATTGCAAGCTTGTTCATGGCCGTTGTTGCCAAAGAAATGAGGTTCAAGGTTTTGTTTGTTCTATTTCTCTTGTTCGGTTTGTTTAATAATTCCCTCACCATAACGAAAGCCCATGCGGCCTTTCTTATTCTCTCAATAGCCCTCTTCTACTTCCTTAAGAAGGGGGGGAAGATTTCGTTGCGTCTATTCCTGGGATCGGCATTTGGCGTGTTCTCATTCCCATACCTGATAGTGAAGTTCAAACATGAAGTTGTATTCGACTTTTTTAGAATACTATACATTCTTTGGCTCAGGATTTTCTACGTGCCAGCATGGGTTTTGTACAAGTACTTTGAGGTTTTCCCGAACTATCACGATTTTTTAGGTGGCAGAACTTCTCATCTCTATTCTTGGTTTCATAATGAAGGAAGTTTTCCCGTCGCCAACTACGTATTCCAGTATTTTAGCCCGACTGGTATCTCGAGTGGCAGTGCAAGTGCAAACTATCTCAGTTTTTTTTGGGCCGATTTCGGCTGGACTGGACTGATTCTATCATCGCTTGTGGTGGGTGTGATCACTCATTATTCCTACTGGATACTTTTACGTGCTTGCTGCTGGTTCAAGGATGTGGTTTATGTGACGACTGTCACGGTTCTTTCTATGTCGTTCTCTTTCTTTTTTGCCGGTGCGAACTTCCCCATCATAGTAGTAAGTCACGGGATAATTCTGTTCCTGATTGCGTTCTGGACCATTGAAGCACTTCGGAAACGATATGAAATTTCACAACCAGCGGGGAATCTGTAAGAGGTTGGAGTTGGTAGTTATGGAACTGCTGGGCATTGTTCTGTTCCAGGACCACAACGACTTCGGCCAAGAGTCAGAAGTGTCCGCCCTAGCGAGACTCCCAGTAATTTCCATCATGTACGTTCAATCTGATCTCAGTGCAACCGGATCTAACCATGCGTAGTCTACTTTTTAGAGAAATGAGTTTAGAGAAGGACTTGATACTGACTATCATCACTGCATTAGTATCGGTTCTCGGAATCTTCCTTTTGAATGGATACGTCGCCCGTCTTCACGGTTTAGAAACCCTCGGTGAGTATCTTCTGGTGAGGCGGACAAGCTATGCGATTGTTGGCCTCCTCCTTTTGGGAATGAACATTGGACTTCCACGCTTCATTGCCAGGGATCCCAAAGGGAGATTTGGCAACAGCGCCGTTGTGACTTTTGCCATTTTTACTATCCCCGCAATTGGCTTACTATTTTTCCTGTTCCGCGCCAATGCCGTTCCGGGATTTATCCCTGAACACGCTGGGCCGTATGCTATATTTATAACAGGTGTTTGTTGTCAAGCTCTCACATATGGCCTATATAGGGGTCATCTAAACATGCTTGGTGCCAGCATCCTCCGGTTATTGGGATCTATTCTTGTCCCAATTTCCGTTTTTCTTGTTGTTCGCGAAATCCCTGTTATCCTAAGCAGTATTGGATTAGCTGTTTTCCTTTTGTCAATGGGTTCTTTTTACCTGAGGAATGATGGGTTGATTTCCATGAATGTCGAATGGCATGAAACAAAGAGATTATGGCGGTACGGATTTGAAAGGATTCCAAGCTTCGTATCCCAGTTTTTTCTGCTTGCGGGAGTTCCCCTATTACTCGCTTATTACATACCCTATAGCGAACTCGCATATGTCAATTCGAGCATCAGTCTGGTGAGAATGTTTCTGTTGGTGGTAGGACCTCTGGGGGTAGTTCTTCTGCCCAGGATATCAAGAGCATTAGCGGAAGGGCGCCGTGAGGAGGTCACCCGAGGCGTGGAACTTCTGGTTACCGGAGCCCTCTTCTTCGGGACGGTTACCGCCATTTCCCTCAGCCTGTCTGGACCTGCAATCCTCAAATTGTGGCTAGGATCTGTCTCGACGGAAGGGGCAAAAACAGTGACGGTCATCCTTCTTGCTCTCCCCTTCTACGCGATAGTCGGAATCCTCCGGAATCCGATCGATGCGGTATCTGTCCGAGGCTACAATTCGATAATCTTTTCCGTTTCCGCCTCTCTGTTATTGATATCCTTTTTCCTTATGAAACATCTAGGAGTTCAACCGATAGAAGCTGGTATTTATGCCTTTTTGGTGGGGTACATTTCGGCAGGTATCCTGTCCCTTTTCACCGTAAATCGGTTGTTTAAAGTGCAACCCTTCAAGTCGCAAATGATCCGGGATCTAGCCCTGGGGTCTTTCGGTGTGTTTACAGTTGATTTTGTTCTCGGGAAAACGGTTGCCTCGGAGTCGCTTCATATGATTCTCTTCTTCCTTCTGATCATCTCGGCAGGTCTTGTTTTTCTTTGGAAATCATCGCAGGATTGGGTAGTAATGGTGAGACAGCGCGTGTTCATTGGTATGCTCTAACCCCGCGTTTCCGTTTCGTATGGGATTAACATAAAATGAAGGTCTAAATTTTCCTTCCAATCTGAAGAAATCGGCGGCTGTGGTTCCAGAGAAGAGAAACCCGAACATTGTGTATATCATGGGGCGAGGTCATAGCGGAACTACGCTATTAAACGCTGTGTTAGGCAATGCCGACCCCATTGAGAGTGTGGGAGAGCTCCTCAGCGGCATGAATAGGCTTGAAGAAATGTGCAGTTGCGGAAAAACTGTCAATGAGTGTTCGTTCTGGTCAAATGTCAGAAATGCCAGCCTGAAAGATTTGGAAAATATGACATGGGAAGCGTGTGCAAGAATTTCTCTCCACTACGGTCATATTTTCCGTCTTCCAGCCATAATGTTCCGGTGGATTCCTCCCCATCTTCTTCGCGCTTACGTTCGGGTTACGAGATCAATTTTCCGGGCTATCAGTGATGTAAGCGGGAAACAATTCGTGGTAGATTCATCTAAGGAATTCACAAGGGCCATGTTCCTGGCCTCCCGTTTTCCTGAAGCCAGAATCATCCATCTCGTCCGCAATGGCGAACAGGTTCTGGCTTCGCGATACTGGCGTTTGAAAAACCGCGAGGGGTTCAGAATCCTGAGAAAGCAGGTTCCGGCGAGTAGATTTCTCGGTCTCTATTTGGTTCTCGACAGTATCAACTGGGTTTTAGGTAACCTCGTGGGTGAGGCGATACGGTATGTGACTTCAACCCGGGTCTTACGTGTCAAATATGAGGATTTTTGCGAATACCCGGAAGAGGTGCTGACGAGAATCTCTCGCTTTTTGAAGGTCGATTTGAGTTCCATCATAGAGAAACTGGGCCGGGGGGAGGGATTCGCCTTTGGACATACTATTGCAGGGAACCGCATTAGATTTCAATCTGAGATTGTCTTGAATCCCCATCATCCCATGAGAGAGGTACCGAAACGCTATGGGCTTATGTTTAGAATCATTGCCGCTCCTCTCATCTGGCTCTACGGGTATTGAATATAGCGGTGGCCCTGACTAAATAGGCTAGTCCTTTGAAAATGTGGAAATCCTGCGAGTAGTGAGCCGCATTACATCCGCCATCTACATCCTGCCAAAAAGCAATTACTTCACTGAGGGGGGGAGAGGTCGTGTTACCCATGCGATAGGTGTTGCAAATGGTCTTTTTAGGAATGGGTTACATGTTACGGTTGTATCAGGACCAGGGCTTGCTCGATTCAGATCTCAACTGGAAAAGGGTGTTGAATTGGTGGAGATACCAAAGTCCTGCAGAAAGAAGGCGTTTCTCTGGGAGCCAAGTTGGCAGCTGCGCCTGTTGCTCCACATGAAGAGCTTATTGAGGCGGGACAAGGATCCCGTCATCATAACGAGGTACGGTCCTAGCAGCATGTTCCTTCAGTTTCTTCTGGCTAAGGGTCTGTTGGCACGACGTCTTGTTACAGCAGAGGTGAACAGTCTGGCCTTTCATCATTTTCGGCGCTTACCCCCATATGCAAGACGTCTCATGCTGAGGACAGAGAGTCGGTTTCTAGCTTTGTTTGATGAAATTCACGTTGTATCAAAACAGCTGGAAGAAGACATTTTGAGCACCGGCATAACAAAACCCGTGATCGTTGTTCCCAACGCTTCCGATGTTAAGAGAGGCTTTATTCACCAAGGAAACCTTAAGACCTGGCCATTGCGATTGATCTATCTGGGTCAATATCACAGTTATTACGATTTCCGCTTTTTTCTTACTGCTTTTTGCACAATGGCGGAGAGTCAAGATAACGCTGAACTCCATTTTTGGGGGAACGGGCACCTCCGCAAGGAGATTTCGGTCACGAAAAACCTTGAGTCCCGGATCGTCTTCCACGGACCGTATAGACTGCAGGATCTTGAAGGGCAATTCAACAGGGCCAGTGATGTTTTCATACTTCCTTCCAAACCGGGGAGTCGAGCAGAAATCACCTCCCCGATCAAACTGTTTGAATATATGTCGCTCGGCATCCCTGTCGTGGCGGCGGATCTTGGACAGGTTTCCGAAATACTTCAGGACCGCGTGACCGGATATTTGTACGATCCATTGGACGTCAGATCTCTTCAAGAGCTCTTGTGGCATATCGTGAAAAATCCTAAAGAAAGAGTTTCCGTAGGAAAACGTGCAAGGAAAGAACTTGAATCGTCACATACCTGGGAAAAGAGAATGGAATTCCTCATAGATGAGCTGAATCGGCTGAGACGCAGACATGTGCATTTCGCAGGATCGAGGCGATGATTTTTGTTGTCGGGGTAGGTAGATCCGGGACCACCCTGTTGCAGGCGATGCTCAACGCTCACTCGAGAGTTGCGTTTATTCCGGAGATCAATTTTGTTCGCCGTTTTCTGGCGACAAACAAACTCGAGAAGACGATGAAGAAAAAGGGTCGGGATGGGTTGCTTCAGCTTCTCTATCGCGACCGATGGATAAGGAGATTAGATCTTGATCTCACCCAGGTTCTCCCTGATTTCGAGGACAAAAAGGAAGGAATTTCTCTCCGGACCTATCAGTCTCTAGTCGACGCCTATCGGAAGCGGACAAAGAAGGAGAAGATTGGAGATAAGGACCCGCGAAGCGTGGAATATCTGCCGTTGTTGAAGACCCATTTCCCCAATGCAACGGTGATACATATCGTCCGTGACCCGAGAGATGTACTCGTCTCCAAGTTCAAGGCAGCGTGGTCCAAGAACAAATCTATTTTCCGCCACGTTCTGGTGAACAAATTCCAGTTATGGATGGCTCACAAACACGCCGATGTTTTTGGCGATCGATTTCTGGAGGTGAATTACGAGGAGCTGGTTTCAAAGCCGGAAGAAGTATTGGAGAGGATCTGTTTGAGCCTGGGGATCGAATTTGAGGAGAGCATGTTGATGTATCACGAATCGGCGGAAAATCTAGTGACGGATGAGGAACTGCAATGGAAAAGGGAAATCCTCGGTCCCCTGAAGCCGGCGAATGTTGGGAAATGGAAGAAGGAATTAACGAACTGGCAAGTCGCGCTAGTGGAAGAAAATGTGGATCTTGCGTTTCGACATTATGGATATTCCAGAAGCTATCCGGCGATAAGCGGAATCCAATCGTTGAGTCTAAAATTCACCACCATGACAGTAAGTGTCTTGGTCAAAACGCTGTATACGGGAAAATGTTATCTCCGGAAATTGTACTAGAACACTATTCGGTCCATTTTGTTTACGTCAACGGTGACGCCCTATTCTCCCGGAACAATCACCTCTATCACTACCATCAGCGAACGGGGGAAATCTCGAAACTCTTGAGTCTTGATTACCGTTATCGTTTGGAGCATATCGTGCAGCACCCCTATCTTATCAGATTATTCCGACTTGGGATCACCCACACCCTTGGGCTGTCTGATAGGTCATTATTGATCTTTTTTAAT